>JAYSPJ010000775.1:0-5414 GCA_043722155.1 Bradyrhizobium sp. | reverse complement strand
CGTAGGCATGCGTGTAAACGCCAAACAGCACTTGGCGCTTCTCGCGCGGGCTATCGAGAATTTCAGCAAGAACCGAGTCCTCGCCGGTCAGTATGCCGCGTTGAAATTCGCTCTGCTGCCGTGCGAGGTCGCTCATGCCGTTTGCCCGCTCGACGGTAAGAGCTTCTCGGCCATTTCCCGTGTCCTGTTGACCTCTATTATGAGTTCGTCAAGCGGGGGGATGTTGTCGTCGCGCTCGATCATGGTCGAGACGCGACCGAAGCGCTTCAGGGCCGCGGCGTAGAGGTCCCAGACATCTTCGCACACCGGATGATCATGAGTGTCGATGATGTGGGTGCCCATATGGCTATGTCCGGCCATGTGAAACTGAACCACCCGATCCGCCGGAATGCCTTCAAGGAAGGTGTAGGGGTCGTAGCCGTGGTTGAAGCCGCTAACATAGACATTATTGACGTCGAACAGCAGCCAGCATCCCGAGCGGCGCGTGAGCTCCGAGATGAATTCCCACTCCGTCATTTCGGAATTGTTGAACTGCACATAAGTCGAGGCATTCTCCAGCACGAGGGCACGGCCCAGATAGTCCTGAACCAGCTGAACGCGGCTCACGACGTGGTCCAGCGCCTCGCGGGTATAGGGTATCGGCAGCAAATCGTGCAGGTTCTTGCCATGCACGCCGGTCCAGCACAGATGGTCCGATATCCATTTCGGTTCGACCCGGCGCGCGAGATCGCGCAGGCCCCGCAGGTACTCGAAATCGGGCGGCGCGGTCGAGGCGATCGATAGCGACACACCGTGCATCACCACCGGGTAGCGCTCGCGAATCTTGTCCAGCATCCGGAGCGGCTGGCCGCCCGGCAGCATGTAGTTCTCGCTGATGACCTCGAACCAGTCGATCGGCGGATTCCCGTTGAGGATCTCGTCATAGTGCTGCGGGCGCAGTCCGAGCCCAAAGCCCAGGAACGGCGGCTTGCCCGCATCCATCTGATGATCCGTCATCGACTGCAAAGACGATTGCGACGATTTGGCTGCAACGTTCATTCGGCCTCCGCTGGTGGCCGGCCGGCGATGGACGCCGGCCATTTTGCTCTCATGAGCCTTGGTAGGATCCCGACTACCACGTGATGCTTCCCAAGGGGTCGGATCAGCCCGGTTGGAACTTGCCCTTCACTGCGGCGCATTTTTCCTTGGTCAGCGTCGAGAAACCCTGGCCCTTGCAGGCATTCTGGCCCTTGCAGGCGTTCGAAGCGCTCTTGCAGGCCGTTTGTCCCTTGCAGGCATTTGCGCCAACGCAGTGACCTTCGTCGGCAGCGTAGGTGACCGTCGAGAGGGTCGTTCCGGCCAGGAACAGGCTTGCGGCTGCGGCTGCGATGGCGGCGCCGGACCTGGAAGTAACCTTCATGACAATTCCTCCAAATGGGTTTTAACAAGGACGCAGACTTTGAGCCACCGCACCATTTCCGGCCGAAGGGCCCGCACCCAGCACTAGGTACGCTCAAAGGTTGTTGTTGGTTACGCCGCAGATCGAATTTATTTGGCCCCTGCCCTGGGTTCGAAGCGAATCTGCGGAAATATTTGTCGTCCAGCCGCTCAATCTGGAAGTTTCAATTCGAAGATCCCTCCCGACGGTCGCCGGCCAGCCCCAGTCCGGTATCGGCTCGACAGGTCCGGGTTTGCGTCCTGATCGACCCGGACCGACGATATTTCGAGGCCCGAATCCCCGTGACTTCTGGGTATGCCGCACAGGCATCCACTATGCGAAGGAGGATTCTCGCGGTTTTCAGAACACATGCGCTCGTGAGTTGATGCGCCTTTTGACTTGTTGCCGGATAGGTTTCCAACCGAGAATGACGATATGTTCGGGACTGAGCCGCCACAACCTGCAACTGAGGTGACAGTATGCGCATCGGAATTCGCAGCGCTATATCAGGTCTCGTGCTGGCGTCCATCATCGTCAGCGCCGTCGGGGTTCATCTGCTGTGGTGGAGAACCGCCGAACAAACCAGCCAGACTTTGGCCACCACGATCAACGAGCAGATCGTCTCTGCGGTCAGTGATGAACTGCAGTCGATTACGACGGAGGCGAGATCCGCGCATGCCGCCGTTCGTACCCTGTTTCAGGGCGGCGTTCTCGATCCGCGGGAAGCCGAGAAGCGGAAATTTGTTTTCCTCTCCCAATTGCAGGCGCAGCCGACCATTTCATGGGTGGTATTCGGTTGGCCTGACGGGTCGCTCTCTGCCGCACACAAACTTGGCGATGCGGCCGTCGAAATACTGGAAATTGCCAAGGAAATCCCCAGCAGTAAGCCGAAGCTACGGATCGAACGGTATCAGCTGATCGACGGCGACCTCCGGTACAAAGACACCCGATCTGAAGACACGTCATATTCCGTCATCAAGCAGGAATGGTTCGACGAAGCGATGCAGTCGGTGGGGCCGCGCTGGTTCAACCTCACCAGCCACCCCGGAGGCGACCGGCTTGCCGTGGCGCTTGCAGGTCCAATCGACATCGATCAGAAACGCCAGGGCGTACTCAGCATCGTCATCGAATTGACCCGGGTGTCGCGATTCCTGTCGCAGCTCACTGTTGGAAAGTCCGCGGGCGCCTTCATCCTCGACCGCAGCGGTGCGGCCATCGCGTCGCCGGACCCGGACGCCGACGAAGTCAACGCCCTCAAGACCAACCATCCACTCTTCCCGGTCGCGGTGACGGCGGCCCAGCAGTCCGGAACGAGCTATGACCCCGACCAGGGGGATGCCCATCGCACGCGGGTTATACAAAGTGATCAGGCTTACGAGGCGGTACTGACGCCGATCTCGTTTCCGGGCTGGTCGCTGGTGACGATTGTCCCTGAATCGGAATTTCTGGGGCCTGTACGAACAACCATCCGGAGACTCCTCGTGGGTCTCGCGGTGCTGATTGTTGCCGCCGGGCTGTTTTCAGCCTGGTTCGCCCAGCGTCTGATCGCAGGCCCGCTCATCAGGGTCGTCAACGAAATCAGGCATGTCGAGCGCTTCGACCTCGAAAAGGTCGAACGGCATTCGTCGCGGCTGACCGAGATCGAGAACTTGTCTGGAGCTATCGGAGACATGGCGCAGGGGCTCGCCGCGTTCAGAAAATACATTCCTGCCGATCTGGTGAAGCGTCTGATAAGCGACGGCAGCGGCGCGCGTCTCGGCGGCGCCGTTCGGCCGATGAGCGTGATGTTCGTCGATTTGGCCGGCTTTACCGGAATGTCGGAACGCATGGGGGATCGGATCATCCCCTTGCTGTCTCGCTATTTCGATTCGGTATCGCTGCAGGTTCAACGCCATGGCGGTACCATCGACAAGTTCATCGGCGATGCCGTGATGGCGTTTTGGGGCGCCCCCGCGTTGAACCCCGATCATGCCACCGACTGTTGCCGGGCCGCGTTGGCGTGCCAGCAGGCCGTTCGGGAGTTGGCTCTCGTCGACGACGAGGGCCGAGCCGTGACAATTCGCATCGGCATCAATTCCGGCGAAATGCTGGTCGGCAATATCGGATCTGAAGTCCGGTTGAATTATACGGTCATCGGTGACGCGGTAAACATCGCAAGCCGCCTTGAAGGCACCAACAAGCTCTATGGGTCCCGGATCATCATTGGCCCGGAAACGCGCCGGCTTGCGGGAAATCGAATATCCGTTCGCGAGCTCGACCGGCTGGCCGTCTACGGTCGGTCCGGCGGACTGCAGATATACGAATTGTTGGGTATGGGCGATAATTTTTCGGATTCGACTGGCTGGGTCGATATCTATGAATCCGGCCTCGCCTCTTATCGAGGGCGCGACTTTGCTGCCGCCATTCTTGAGTTCGAGAAAGTCCTGGCACTTCAGAATCAGGATCAGGCATCGTCAATGATGATTGAACGTTGCAGAGAACGGTTGGCGGCTCCCGCGGGCGACGACTGGGACGACACCACAATCGCGCTAAGGAAGTAGATGAGCCAAAGGGCGTCGACGAATTTGCTGCAAAAAAGTGGGCCCGGCTCGCAGCCGGGCCCTTCGATCGGGACGGAGCCGATTAACCCGCCTTGAACGTGCCCTTTGCAGCGGCGCACTTTTCCTTGGTCATCTCTGCGAATCCCTGGCCCTTGCAGGCATTCGCGCCCTTGGCGGGCGATTCGCCGCCCTTGCAGGCGCTCTGGCCCTTACAGGCGTTCGCGCCGATGCATTTGCCTTCGCCTGCCGCGTAGGTCACGGTCGACATGGTGGCGCCGGCCAGGAACAGAGTGGCTGCAGCAGCAGCGATGGCGGCACCGGACTTTGAGCTAAGCTTCATGAGATTTCCTCCAGACTTGGGTTGGTATTGAAACGGGTCATCGTCGAGCCGAGCGAACCGGTCCGGCCTTCAAAGAACCCCCGAGCAACATCTTCAGCAAACGACGCTTTGATCGAAATCGGAGCAAAATTTCCCGACGCGCTACCAAGTCGTCACGGTCGGGTCTTTTCCTGTCGTCTCGATCCTTTATCGGTTGCCTGCGATATGTTTCGATTGCGCGATCCGGATAGTTACGCCTGTTCCGTCATTTTTTTCTTGCCTGTACGGAAGACAGGGCCTCTGGAGCCCTAACGAAGCGCATCCTCACCTAGGTGCCTTCCTCGGCGAAAGTCGCGCGGCCGCCTCTTGCAGCAAGCTGTTCAAACAACTTGTTGCGGTTCATTTTCCTGACCGGTCATCCGCAGCAACAGCCGGTCAAGGGAAGCCGCGCCAGGGCCGGCGATCGCAAGCCAGAGGAAGGCAGCCAGGTAGGTGGCCTCCTCAAATCCCAGAAGCGTTTCAAGAGAATCCGCGTTTTCCCATTTCGCTGCCTTGATCGCGACGATCATGACAACGGTCAGCATAGCTGCCGGGATACGGGTGAACAGTCCGAGGATCAGCATAGCGCCTCCGAAGCATTCCACGCCGGAGGCAAACGGCGTCAGGATCCCCGGAAACGGGATTCCCCATTCGGAGAAGTTCTGAATCATCTGGGGAAGATTGTGGAGCTTGGCCCAGCCGGTGAGCATGAATACGTAACCGACAACAAGCCGCATGATCAGCGGCGCGATCCACGGAAAATATGAAGCAATCTGTGCCGGTAGAGCGACGAGCAGAAATACGATCGATTTCTTGGTTTCTCCCTTTGAATCGGCACGTCGGGCCTTCCCTTAGGTTCGCTCCGGGAGCCTGATTGGTTACTTGCCGCAATACGGCAAGTGGCGCTTATTTTGGCTTAGGCAGTTCGGGTCGAGATTTTCCCCGACACGGCCTAGCCAGAATTGCCGTCCCCAAGTCGAGCCCGCACCCGATCCGGCGGTACAGCACCAACCGGACTTAGCCTTTCTAGCAAGGTAGCGACTGTGCCAATCGCCTTTTGACTGGTGCGGGGCATGAGCACTGCCCCAATGAGAAAACC
>JAYSPJ010000774.1:0-6000 GCA_043722155.1 Bradyrhizobium sp. | reverse complement strand
GGTCATCCATTGGTTGAGAGTTGATCTTTGGCGAAAAGTAGAGAGCGGAAACGACGCCGCCCGCGTGCTATCGCCACATCCAGTTGTGGCCCCAATCGCCCTTCCAGCCGGCCAGGCGGCCGCCCCGGAATTGCAGGTAGAGCCGGTGGCGGTGAGGAAACAATCCGCTGCCGCCGATGTCTCGGAACGCCAAGTAGATTTCGTCGCCCGGGCGGCCCTTGATGTAATTGAGCGGGACGCCGAGTGCGCGTGCGGCATCCTCGGCATCCATGCCGAATACCAGCGGCACATTGTTCGACAACGTCGCGGTGAAGGGTGGCGGATAGGGGCCGCCGATCGGCGGGAGGCCTTGCGCATTTGCGGGAGCGGGCGTTCCGCCCAGTACCGCAACGATGGAGAAGGCCGCCGCGACGAAAATCTTCATGACGCGGCCTCGCGCGTTGTATTCGAGCCTGTCCTGGCATCGAGGCTGTCGAGGAATGGCAATACCGCCTCGATGAATGCCTGCGGCTGGTCGATGTTGACGGCGTGGCCGGCGGCCGGGATCACCACCTTGGCAGCCCCCGGAATCTTCGCCGCCATGTAGTCGGAGGCGGCGAGGAACGGTGTGTCGTCGGCGCCGACCACGACCAGCGACGGCACCTTGATGTCGGGCAGCGATTCGATCACGCGGGCGTCGCGCTGGGTCAGCATGCCGCGTGCGGCGCGCGCCAGTCCCGAAGCGTCGCGATGGCTCACATCGGAGCGTTCGCGGCTGGCGGATTTCAACACGGCGAGGCCCTCGCGCTCGAAGCGGTCGCCGGTCTCGCGGGCGCGCTTGTTCCAGGCGTCGCGGGCGTCGTCTTTCTTGAAGCCCGGTCCGGTATCGATGATCAGCAGCGCGCGGACCCGTTCCGGATGCGCGCGATAAAATGCCAGCGACATGTAGCCACCGAGCGAAAGCCCGCCGACGATGGCACTGGCGGCGCCGACCTCGTCGAGCAGCGCGGTCATGTCGGCAACCGTTGCCGCTTCGCTGTAGGCCGAGGCATCATCGGGATAGTCGGACCGGCCGTGACCGCGCATGTCCCACAACACAAGCTGGTGGTGTCTTGACAGCGCCTCGATCTGGCCCTGCCACATCTCGCCGGTCGATGAATAGCCGTGGGTCAGCAACAGCGGTGGGCCGGAGCCATGGACTTCGTAGTAGATTTCGACCCCGTCACGTCCGAGTCTTGGCATCGCGATTTCCTGAAATGTCTCTCGTGACCTTAGTCTAGCGCAATCCGTTCGCCGAGGGGAAATACCCACCTTGGAAGCCACCGGCGGCATCTCCGCCCGGCGTGGGCATCCAACCCATCGAGAGGTCGATGACGAGTTGTTGCCGCAACGCACAAGGGCGGATCGGAAGTATTTTCTCTTCGAACAATTCCAAATTGCATTGCCTCCAGATTGGAACCCGATCATTCTTGCCGCCAAGGTCGGCATCGGCCCGGTGGGTGTCAGACCATGAGCCAAATATGTCAGTCGCCGCCGTAAGCGGCGTCATGCACCGGCAGGGGAAGAGACAATGCCTAATCTCAACATCAACGGGCGGAATATGTCCGTCGAGGCGGCTCCCGATACGCCGCTGCTCTGGGCCATCCGCGAACAACTGCAGATGACCGGCACGAAATTCGGCTGCGGCGCCGGCCTGTGCGGCGCCTGCACCGTGCATGTCAACGGCGAGGCGGTGCGATCCTGCCAGACCGTGCTGAGCGACGTCGCCGGCAAGAAGATCACCACCATCGAGGGCCTCAGCGCCAAGGGCGATCATCCCCTGCAGAAGGCATGGATCGCCGAGCAGGTCCCGCAATGCGGCTTCTGCCAGTCCGGCCAGATCATGCAGGCGGCCTCGCTGCTCGCCAGGAACCCCAACCCGAGCAAGGACGAAGTGGTGGCGCACATGGACGGCAATCTCTGCCGCTGCATGACCTATTCGCGCATTCAGAAGGCGATCCTGCGCGCGGCCAGCGAAATGCGCACCGCCTCCAGCGGCGGAACCGAGCGGAGGGCAACATGAATACGCACGTGAAACCCACCTCACCCGTATCGGTCGATCTCAGCCGGCGCTCGTTCCTGGTTGGATCCGCCGCCGCCGGTCTCGCGCTCGGCTATTCCGCCGTCCCCGGCCTGCTCGGCGGCGATCAGGCGCTCGCCGCGCCCGCCAGTTTCGACCCCAGCGTGTGGTATTCGATCGCGCCGGACGGCATCGTCACGGTCACCTGCGGCAAGGCCGACATGGGCCAGCACATTGCCTCGACCATGGCGCAAATGGTTGCCGAAGAACTCGGTTCGTCCTGGAAGGACATGCGGGTCCAGCTCGCGTCCAACGATCCCAAATACAACGATCCCGTGCTCGGCGCCCAGATCACCGGCGGCAGCTGGAGCACGATGATGAACTTCGATGCGATGAGCCGCGCGGGAGCTGCGGGGCGCATGGCATTGACCGATGCCGCGGCCAAGGCGATGGGCGTGCCCGCGGGTGAACTGGTCGTCAGGGACTCCGTGATCTCGCATCCGAAGTCGAAGAAGTCGATGACGTTCGCCGAGATCGTCAAGAGCGGCAAGATCACCAGGACCTTCACGCCCGATGAACTCAAGGCGATCAAGCTGAAGACTCCCGATCAGTACACCATGATCGGCGTTTCGGTGCTGCAGCTCGACATCCCCTCGAAGACCAACGGCACGGCCAAATTCGGCATGGACGTCATGTTGCCGGGGATGGTCTACGGCAGGATCGTCACGCCGCCGGTGCGCTATGGCGCCACGGTCAAGTCGGTCGACGACAGCGCGGCGAAGAAGGTGCCGGGCTTCATCAAGGCCGTCACCCTCGACGACAAGACCGGATCGACCACCGGCTGGGTGGTGGCGGTGGCCAATACCTACGCCAATGCCGCGAAGGCCGCCGCGGCGCTGAAGATCAGCTACGACAACGGGCCGAACGCCAAACTGTCGAGCCAGTCGCTGCTCGACGAGGCCAGGCGCCTGCAGGGCCTCGACGACTCCGGGCAGTTCTTCGTCAAGGACGGCGATACGGCCGCGGCGTTCGGGACGGCCGCCAAGGTGATCGAAGCGGAGTACACCACCAGCATCAACATCCACGCGCCGATGGAGCCGATGAACGCCACGGCGGAGCTGAAGGGCGATATCTGGCACATCTATTCCGGCAACCAGTTCGCGACGCGCTCCGGCGCGATCGCGGCGGGTGCGGCCGGGGTCGATCCCAAATTCGTCGTGATGCACCAGATGTGGCTGGGCGGAGGCTTCGGCCGCCGTCTCGATGCCGACATGCTGGTGCCGGCGGTGCAGGCGGCGAAAGCCGTCGGCAAGTCGGTCAAGGTGATCTACAGCCGCGAAAACGACATGACCATGGACTTCTCGCGTCCGCTGACGTTCCAGAAGGTCAAGGCAGGTCTCGATGCCGATGGCAGGCTGATCGCACTCAATCACGACGTGGTCTCGGCGTGGCCGACCCAGCGCTGGGGAATCCCCGATTTCCTGGCGCCCTCGGTCGACAAGAAGGGGCCGCTGGATGCCTTCACCGTGAACGGGGCGGACTTCTTCTATTCCGCGCCCAATCACAACGTCCGCGCGATCAAGAACGAGATGGCGCACAACGCCACTCCGTCCGGCCAGTTGCGGTCGGTCGCGCCCGGCTGGACCTTCTGGGCGGTCGAAAGCATGATCGACGAACTGGCTCACGCCGCCGGCAAGGATCCCGCCCAGTTCCGGATCGGGCTATTGGACGGCAAGGGCAAGAACGACGGCGGCGCGCAACGCCTGCGCAACACCCTGCTCGCCGCGATGGGCATGGCCGGCTACGGCGCCACCAAACTGCCGAAAGGCGAAGGCATGGGCGTGGCCTGCGTGTCGTCGCAGGAACGGGCGACCGCAAGCTGGACCGCGTGCGTGGCCCATGTCGCCGTGGCACCCTCCGGCGAGGTCAAGGTCAAGAAGCTGACCGTGGCCACCGACGTCGGCATGCAGGTGCATCCCGACAATATCCGCGCCCAGGTCGAGGGCGCGGCGCTGTGGGGACTGTCGCTGGCGATGTACGAGAAGGCGACGCTGAAGGACGGCGGCATCGAGCAGACCAACTTCGACAGCTACACGCCGCTGCGGATGAGCCAGGTGCCGGAAGTCGCCATCAGCGTCATCGCCAATGGCGAGAAGGCCACCGGCGTCGGCGAGCCGGCGGTGACCGTGGTCGCGCCCGCACTCGGCAACGCCATCTTCAATGCCTGCGGCGCCCGAATCCGCGCGCTGCCGATCACCGCGGAAGCGGTGAAGGCGAACATGAAGGCGTGAGGCGACTGCGTCATCGATAACGACGATCCGCCGGGGGGGGGGGGCTTCCTCCGGCGGATTTTTCTTGGAGGCAGAGTTGCTCGCCATAACGATGGTGGGAGGCCTTCGTAGGGCGGATGCTCTTTAACCCGCCGCTCGGTTTCGTTTGGCGCCAAAGAGGATTCAATCTAGGCTGCCTCAACACAGCGTGAGATGCATCTTGGCATTTGAAAAACGCAACATTCATCGACCGATTAAGCGGCGTCTGATCGACGAAGCGGGTGGAAAATGCGCGAATCCAGGCTGTTCAAATACCAAGACCGAATTTCATCACATCAAGCATTGGGCCGTCTATCGAGAACATCATGTGGAAAACATGATCGCCATCTGTGCCAGTTGCCACGATGCTGCACACAATGGCTCTCTCAGGATTTCCGAAGAATTATTACGCGAATGAAAAGAAGCAAAGACCTCAACGGTAGATCACCGTGATGTCTTGTTCGTCGAGCCCGCACAGCAACTTGCTCTTCTGACTGGAAGTATCAGACTCACAACAAATACCCAGCAACTCGTGACGTTCAATCTTTCTAACAAAAATACTCTGGCATTTCGAGTTGAAGGCCGTGAGATCATGCTGTTGGAATCAAGCCTGCAAGATTTGTCCGGAAGGCAGGTTCTTGAGGTCGTGGACAACAGGGTACGGGTCAAACGAGACGACGAAGTCACCTTTGAGCGACGCATTGGCCGCGTTCGAATTACGCTTCCTGCGACGGATCGATACATTTACTCGGAAATGATATCGCAGATGCGATACCAAGATCCATCTTATGCACAAGACGGTCGGATCATAGCCGCGGATTTGGAAGTGGTCCGTCCCGGCTTGGTTCGGGTGCTGGGAGCATGGCCTGCGCCTGAAGCTGGCGTGATCATAACGTCAGACAGACTCAGTCTTCTGTTGCCAGGCAATCGTGAGCCAATCAGCCTTATAGGCGAAGGGGAAGCGAGCACGTTGGTGTTCGACGGTGCCGTTGAAGCGAAGCTCTTCAATTTTGGGCAGCCAAAAAAAGCCGGCGCAATGTTCACGGTTGAAACCGTTCTCCATAACCGACCCAAAATGCAATGGGTAAAATATGTCTGGTGTCGGGGGAAGGGCGTTATCGGACACCAGAGGGCCGTAGGGCGGATTTCCTTTGTCCGCCATCTCGGATGGATTGGCGGGTTAAAGAGAACCCGCTCTACAACAGCACGCCGTGAAGACACGGCGGTTGTTGCCGGCGGTATCCTGTGACACCATCCAGGCACCGTTCCCCGTCACGTCTGGATGCCTATGCCAATTCGGAAATATGCCTGGGAAAAGCTGTCGGATGAGGAGTTGCTCGAGCAACGCCTCAGTAGTCTGAAGGTTAAGGTCGAAGGCACCTGGCTCGAGGATTGTCTCAACACGCTGAATGAAGAGCTGCAGGCGAAGGGCATCCGGTTGCGGCCACACGCATGGATATCGAGCGAATGGTTCAGTCCGGCCGATGTGCCCGGCATCGCGATTCCCTTCTATCTCGCCCATCCCCGCCTGATGAAGCTCGAGAAGAAAATGATGCTCGACGTCGAAGGCGGCACCTGGTCCGAATGTATGGCCATCCTGCGCCACGAGGCAGGTCATGCCATCCAGCACGGCTATCAGCTGCAGCGCCGCCG
>JAYSPJ010000773.1:0-2588 GCA_043722155.1 Bradyrhizobium sp. | reverse complement strand
ATTGGACGACCCCCAGCTGGTCAAGCGCATGGTGCTCAAACGCTGCGTCTATGGCGCCGACAAGAACCCGATGGCGGTCGAGCTGGCGAAGGTATCGCTATGGCTGCACACCTTCACTGTCGGCGCGCCGCTGAGCTTCATCGACCATCACTTGGCAACGGGCGACAGCCTGTTCGGTCTTTGGGTGCGCGACGCCATCGACAAGGCAGGCAAGGGCGGCGAACTGCTCTATGTCGAGGAACTGCGCAACGCCGAACGCCAGGCGGCGGTGATGCAGCGGATCGAGGCGCTAACCGACGCCGAAATCGCCGAAGCGCGCAATTCCGCAGATATGTGGCACGAAGTCGAAGCCCAGACCGGCCCGCTCGACGGCTTTGTCAGCTTCATGCACGCGCTCGACTGGCTCGATCTGAAGGGGCCGGACAAGGCCTTGGTCAGCCTGTGGCTCGACGGGCAATTCGGCGAACCGATCCCGATCGCGCGCGGTCGCAAGGCTCCAGAAGCATATCGCGCCAAGCCGGACGAAGCCGAACGCTTTCACGCGATCTGGACGAAGGCGCGCGCCCTGATCTCCGAAGAGCGTTTCCTGAACTGGCAAATCACCTTTCCCGGTGTGTGGAGCAATTGGGCGAGCAAGGGCCGCGAAGGCGGGTTCGACGCCATTGTCGGCAACCCGCCTTGGGACCGGATCAAGCTCCAGCAGGTCGAATGGTTTGCGGCGCGGCGGCCGGCAATCGCCAAGGCGCAACGCGCATCCGACCGCGCGAAGATGATCAGGGCGCTGGACACGGCGGGCGACCCGCTGTTCGCCGATTATGAAAAGGCCGACCGGCGCGCCGCCGACACGGCGCGAATGGCGCGCAGGTCAGGTCACTATCCGTTGCTGTCCGGGGGCGATACCAATCTCAATTCACTGTTCGTCGAGCGCGCACACGCGCTCGTGAGACCGGGTGGAATGGTCGGGCTGTTAATTCCTTCGGGCATCGCCTCTGATCAAAGCTCGTCGGCATTCTTTCGCAAGGTAACCGGCGACAAGCAGGTTCACCGCGTCATCGACTTCTTCAACCGGCGCTACGATGGCACACTGTTCTTTGCTGATGTTTATTATCGCTTCAAATTCTGCGCTTACATCGCGGGCGGTGCCGACCGGAAGTTCGACGGCGCGTCTTACGGCTTCTTCATCCGCGATCTGGCTGAGGTCAACGATCCTGACCGAGTGTTCCCTGTAACGGCGGAGGAAATAGCGCGGATCAACCCGAACAGCGGCACAGCTCCGATATTCCGGTCGCGCCGCGATAAAGAAATCACGTCCGGTATTTACGCGCGCCTACCGGTCTGGACCGATCGCTCGGCGGGTAACGGCCAACCGGTTTGGCCTCTGCGCTATGCGACGATGTTTCACATGGCGAACGACAGCGGCAGGTTCCGCACACGCGCCGAATTGGAGAATGTGGAAGGTGCATGGCCGGTCGGCGGAAATCAATTTGAGTCACCGGCAGGAGAATGGGTTCCGCTTTACGAAGGCAAGATGGTTCAAGCCTTCGATCATCGCGCTTCGGATATTGTTCTAGCGGAAGCGAACGTGTTCCGGTCGGGCCAAGGTGCAGATTTGAACGACGACGATCATCGTGACCCGGCTCGACAGCCTATCCCGCGCTATTGGGTCAAGTCGTCGGACTCGGGCTGGGATGCGCCAACGGACTGGTGCATTTCGCTCAAGGACGTGACTTCGGTTACAAACGCCCGCACGACGATCACGACGATCATCCCGCGCTTTGGCGCAGGCCATACGCTACCGGTCCTGTTTCCAGCCAAAGATGTTGGCGGCGCGGGCTACACTGAAGCCGCGCCGCTAGTGATGGCGAACCTCAATTGCGTGATTCTTGATTATCTCGCGCGGCAGAAAGTCCACGGCAATCATCTCGCGTGGTATCTCGTCGAACAACTCCCCGTCATTCCCCCCGGCGCCTACGCGCGCATGTTCGGCCCCAGGAGCGCCGCCGATATCGTCAAGGCGGCGGTGCTGGAGCTGACCTATACCGCGCATGACATGGCCCCGTTCGCCCGCGACATGGGCCATACGGACGCAGCTGGGGACGTGTTGCCGCCCTTCATCTGGAACGAAGAGCGCCGCCTTCATCTGCGCGCCAAGCTCGATGCGCTTTTTTTCATCCTCTATGGCGTCTATGATCCGGCGGACCCCGCGCAAGGCCGCGACGATATCCGCTATATCTACTCGACCTTCCCGATTGTGGAGCGACAGGAAATGGCCGCCCATGGCCGCTACCGCAGCCGTGACCTGTGCCTCGCCTACATCAACACCCTGATCGCCGGGAAACCCGACGCTGACGTGGCTGGGTAGCAAAAAATAATCGACGCCACCGAAGAACTATGGGGGCCTATTTGGGGGCCTTTTCAGAACTGGTCGTGATAATAGTAAATAAGCTCAATTAGATAGAGGTTGCCTTCGAGTCCTCTCCTGGCACCAGCGGCCGTTCCGACTTCATCATGCGGCAAAGGCCAGGTCGGCTTGGTCGAATCGCTGAGAAACTCCTGACCTACGAGCCTCTCATGATCGAATGCCTACG
>JAYSPJ010000772.1:0-6429 GCA_043722155.1 Bradyrhizobium sp. | reverse complement strand
CTGGCAAAGCTTCGGCGGCTTACGTCAGGGCTTTCTTCAAATCGAACCCGGTATCGGCGGCCTGCTCCGGGTTGATCGACCCGTTGCCGGCAAGCAGACGCCGCCCGAACATATGATCGCCGGCGCGGTTGACGGACTCGATGCCGACCAGCTGTCCTGATTTGTAGCAGAACGCCGAGAACGAGCCCTGCCCGGGATCGCCGCGCACCACGACCTGATCATATCCAGTGGTCAGGCCCGCGATCTGCAGCTTGTCGGGACCCTGATCGCTCCAGAACCACGGCAGGCCGTCATAGGTCCTGGCATCGCCGGTCAGCCGCGCCGCGACGCAGCGGGCGTGATCGGTGGCGTTCTGAACGGATTCCAGCCGCAGCGACCCGCCGAACCGCCGGCTCGCATACAACGCACAATCGCCGATCGCCGAGATATCGGGATCCGGCGTCAGCAATTGCTCGTTGACGATGATACCCGACGCGACCGACAGGCCGGCTTCGTCAGCCAGTTCGACATTGGGCAGCACACCGACGCCGACCACGACCAGGTCTGCCGGTATGTGGCGACCGTCGCTGAGGCTGACTCCGGTGACGCGGCCTCCAGTACCCTCGATGGCGGTCGCCTGCACGCCGAGATGGATGCGGATACCGGCCGCGGTGTGCCTGGCTTGAAAATACTCCGAGATCTCCGCAGTCACCGCGCGCGCCATGACGCGCGCGCCGAGTTCGACCACATCCACCTCCAGGCCCTTGGCCCGCGCGGTGGCGGCGAATTCCAGCCCGATGAAGCCGGCGCCGATCACCACGACGCGCTGGCCCGACGCGACCCGCCTTCGCAACGCCTCGCTTTCGTCGAGCGTGCGCAAATAACGCACGTCTTCGAGACCGGCGTTGGGAATGTCGAGCAGGCGATTGCGTGCGCCGGTCGCCAGCACCAGGTGCCAATAATCGAGCGAGGAGCCCGATGCGAGCTTTAGCCTTCGCGCGCCGCGATCGATCGAGACGGCGCGATCGGCGATCAACTCGATATTCTGATCGCGATAGAATTTGTCCGGACGGAACATCAGGCTGTCCGGCCGACCTTCGCCTTTCAGATAGGCTTTCGACAGAGGCGGCCGCTGGTACGGCAGATGGGCTTCATCGTTCAGCAGGCAGACGCGCTCGCCAAAACCATGCTGACGCAACGACGCCGCGACCTGAAAACCGGCGTGGCCGGCGCCGACAATGACGACTGCTCCCTGCGTCATCGGGACAGCCCAACTGGAAGGGCACAGGGATTACCCATGTCATCTCCTCATCTTCATCTTCGCCGATTTGGTGCTTGCCCACCTCATCCTGAGCAGCGGCGCTCGTGGCCGCATCCTGCAGGATGGGAGCATCACTTGGCCTCGCGGCCCGAGGCGGCGCAAGCGATCCCGACCGTTAGGAGATGCATCGAGTCTTGCAGACTTGGCCGGGATTGTCACCTGTCCGCTTCTGCGATTTAAATGCCCGCGCCCTTTCAACCCCCGAGGTCCCCAGCAATGCCGACATCTGCTCCGGCCACCGCCTCCCTTCCCGACGATCCGGCACTGCTCAGAGTCGACGGCCCGATCGCCACCATCACGCTCAACCGGCCCGGCGCCTTCAACTCGATCGACCTTTCGATCGCCAAAAAGCTCGAACAGCTCGGCGCCGAGGTCGAGGCCAACGACGACATCAGGGTGCTGGTGATCGAGGGCGAAGGCCGCGCCTTCAGCGCCGGTGGCGATCTGCAGACCATCGGAGCCGCCGCCGAGGCGGACAACATCGCACCCGTGGTCGGCGAACTGCTCAAGCATTATCACGCGTTCATCGAGACCGTCAGGCGGATGCCCAAGATCGTGCTGTCGAGCGTTCACGGCTCCGCGGCCGGCGCCGGCATGGGCCTGGCCTTCGTCGCCGACCTCTGCATATCAGCCGATACCGCCCGCTTCACGCCGGCCTATGCCAAGATCGGCGTCTCGCCCGACGGCGGCAGCACCGTGGGCATGGTCGGCACGGTCGGCGTGCGGCGCGCGTTGCAGATATTTCTTGCCGAGGACAGCTTCTCCGCGCAGCAGGCCTATGACTGGGGGCTGGTTGCCAAAGTCGTTCCGGCGGCGGAACTGAAAGCGGAGACACGAAAATTCGCAGAGCGGCTGGCGCAGAATCCGCCGGCCGCCATCGCGGGTACCAAGTCGCTGGTCTATCAGGCCGCGCTCACCCCGACCAGGCAGCAACTCGACGCCGAGGAAACCAAGATCATCGACGCCATGCATACGGATGACTTCCGTGCGGCGGTGAAGAAGTTCACCAGCAAGTCGAAAACGTGAATCGCGTCGCGGCGCCGTCCCGCTCGTTTTTCTGCGTCCGTCACGGCGTCACCGACTGGAACAGGCAAGGACGGTTTCAGGGCCTGACCGATATACCCTTGAATGACGAGGGCATCTCGCAGGCGCAAGAGGCTGCCCGGCGGTTGCGCGATGTTCGATTCGATTACGTCGTCAGCAGCCCGCTGATCCGTGCGGTCAAGACAGCCGAAATCATCGCCGATGCGTCAGGCAAGACGGTCGTGATCGACGCCGGTCTGATCGAATGCGATTTCGGCAACTTCGAGGGACGGCCGATATCCGAGGTGATGGACGAACATGGCATTACCGCGGTGGAAGCGCTCGCCACCATCCTGCCGGCGGACGGTGAACCGTGGGCGTCGGTTTCCAAGCGTTCGCTGCGTTGCGTCGGCCAGTGGCTCGACCGCCATCCGCAGGCTGCCATGCTGTTCGTCTGCCATGACGCCGTGATGCAGTCGATGTCGGAAGCCCTGTGCAAGAGATGGTTCAACAACCGCCATGGCACGCCGTTCAGGTTTGCTCGAACGGGCGAGACGTGGACGCTGGCAGAAGTATAGGGTGTCATCATCCGCGAGAGCAGATGATCCAGTATGCCGGAGCTCCTCGTCTCTATCTCGTGGCCGCAAACTCGATCCTCATCCTGATGAGTCACGCTTTTGCGCGGCGTCTCGAAGAATGTGCAGCCCGCGTCTCATGGTTCGAGACGCGCGAAGACGCGCTCCTCACCATGAGAACCGCCTATCCCTTGCCTTCACCGCGCATGAAATCGAAATCGCAGCCTTCGTCGGCCTGCAGGATGGTCTCGTTGAACAGATGCGCGTAGCCGCGCTTGGCCCAGTCCGGCGTGGTTGCGGGCGCCAGCGCCGCCTGCCGCTTTGCAAGCTCGGCGGCATCGACCAGCAGATCGATGCTGCGTTTTGCGACGTCGAGCCGGATCATGTCGCCGTTCCTGACCAGCGCCAGCGGGCCGCCGGCCGCGGATTCCGGCGTGATATGCAGTACGATGGTGCCGAAGGCAGTGCCGCTCATCCGCGCGTCCGAAATCCGCACCATGTCCTTGACGCCGCCGCGCGCCAGCTTCTTCGGGATCGGCAGGTAGCCCGCTTCCGGCATGCCGGGCGCGCCCTTGGGCCCGGCATTGCGCAGCACCAGCACGTCGTCGGCGTTGACGTCGAGATCGGGATCGTCGACCCGCAGCGTCATGTCTTCGACGGATTCGAATACCACGGCGCGGCCGGTGTGCTGCAGCAGTTTCGGACTCGCCGCCGAGTGTTTGATCACCGCGCCGCGCGGCGCGAGGTTGCCGTGCAGCACCGCCATCGCGCCCTCCGGCTTGATCGGACTGTTTCGCGCGCGGATGACATCCTGTCCCGGCACCTCCTCGGCGCCGGCGACGACATCGCGCAAGGTCGCGCCGGTGATGGTTTTGGCATCGAGGTCGATCAGATCGCCGAGCTGCGCCATCAGCTTCGGCAGGCCACCGGCATGATGGAAGTGCTCCATGTAATGCTCGCCCGACGGCTTCAAGTCGATCAGGACCGGCACCTCGCGACCGAGCTCGTCGAAACCTTCCAGATCGATGCGGTGTTCGGTGCGGTTGGCGATCGCGGTGAGATGGATGAGACCGTTGGTCGATCCACCAATGGCCTGCAGCACGACCTGCGCATTTCTGAACGAGGCCTTGGTCAAGAACTCGCTCGGCTTCGGGCCTTTTGATCTAGCCATCTCGGCCGCGACCCTGCCGCTGGCTTCGGCGGAGCGAAAGCGCTCGGCATGCGGCGCCGGAATCGTCGCGCTCATCGGCAGCGACAGGCCCAGAGCTTCGGTGATGCAGGCCATGGTCGAGGCCGTGCCCATCACCATGCAGGTGCCGACCGACGGCGCGAGCCGGCCGTTGACCGCCTCGATCTCGACATCGTCGATTTCGCCGGCGCGGTATTTTCCCCACAGCCGCCTGCAATCGGTGCAGGCGCCCAGCACCTCGCCCTTGTGATGCCCGACCACCATCGGTCCGACAGGAATAACGACGGTGGGCAGATCGGCGCTGACCGCGGCCATGATCTGCGCCGGCAGGGTCTTGTCGCAGCCGCCGATCACCACCACGGAATCCATCGGCTGGGCGCGGATCATCTCCTCGGTATCCATCGCCATCAGGTTGCGCAGATACATCGAGGTCGGATGCGCAAAACTCTCGGCGATCGAAATGGTCGGAAACACCATCGGCATTGCTCCCGCCAGCATCACGCCGCGCTTCACCGCCTCGATGATCTGAGGCACGTTGCCGTGACAGGGATTGTAGTCGCTGTGGGTGTTGGTGATGCCGACGATGGGGCGGTTCAGTGCGTCGTCGGAATAGCCCATCGCCTTGATGAAGGCCTTGCGCAGGAACAGCGAAAAGCCGGCGTCGCCGTAACTGGTCAAACCCTTGCGAAGCCCGTCCGCCATCGTGCTCATTCCTTGTCGTCCTGTTTCCCCCACTTATGAAGTCCGCGGAATTATTGTCAATCTTTGATAATCAAGACGGCTGACTGGCCAGAAAAGCAAATCGAATGCCGTCATTATTGACAATGAATGCCGCACCGTGCTGACTTTACCCGATGAGCCGAAGCGAGTGCCCATGAGAGCACAGGTTGCGTCACCGGAACCATCTCCGCTCTCGCGCGAGGAAGAACAGGCCGACGTGATCCGCCGGCTCGAAGAGGACATCATCTTCGGCCGTTTCGCGCCCGGATCGCGGCTGGTCGAGGACACCCTGATGGCGCGCTACGGCGCCAGCCGGCATTTCGTCCGGCAAGGGCTGTTTCAATTGGAGCGGCAGGGCATCGTGCTGCGCGAAAAAAATATAGGCGCCACCGTGCGGTTCTATTCCAGCGAGGAGGTCCGGCAGATCTACGAGGTGCGGGAAACGCTGACGCGGCAGGCGGCGCTGATGATCGCCCTCCCCGCGCCTGCAAGCCTGATCGAGCAACTCACCGAGTTGCAGCGGCAATATTGCGCCAAGGCCGACGCGCAGGATCTGCGCGGCATCCATGAAGCCAACGACGCCTTTCACGTCGCGCTGTTCTCTGCCTGCGGCAATCCCTATCTGGTGCGCTCGCTGCAGGACTACATGAACCTGACCTTGCCGATGCGGGCCAAAAATCTCGCCGATACGGAAGGCCTGGCGCTGTCGCGCCGCCAGCACGAATTCATGATCGAACTGTTGCGCGGCCGCGACAGCTGGGCGTTTGCGCAGCTCTGCGTCGACCACATGCAGTTCAGCAAATCGGATTATCTCGGGCGGATCGCCGGGGAGAAGGGTTAACAGCTGTCATTCCGGGATGGTCCAGACCCGGAATCTCGAGATTCCGGGGGCGCGTCTTTCGACGCGCCCCGGAATGACAGCGGCTGGCTACTTCCAATCCACGATCCGACTCCTATCTCCATCGAACTCCATGCCGCAGAACGCCCCGCCCTGATAAAAGTCACCGACCGGATCGGGCTTGAGCTTGGCCTGTTCGGCCATCGCGTGCTCTCGATGGTCCTCACCGCGGCCAATCGGGCGGTAACCGAGATCGTAGGCTCGGTGATTATCCCACCAGGCGCGCTCGTTGTAGGAGGCACCGTAGAAAATTTCAAAATGAATGTCGGAATGATCGAGCCCGATCCGGCAGAGTTGCACCAGGTCTTCCGGCTTCAGCCAGATCGACAGCCGGCGGTGATCCAGCGGCACCTCGCCGAAATTGCCGATGCGCAGGCAGGTGACGCCGAGACCGTGCTTGTCGGCATAGAGCGCGCCGACCGCCTCGCCAAACACCTTGCTGACGCCGTAACGGCTGTCGGGGCGCGGCGTCACATCGGTGCCGATGCGGTGATGCCGCGGATAGAAGCCCACCGCATGGTTCGATGATGCGAACACGATGCGCTTGACGCCTTGTTTGCGCGCGGCCTCGAACAGATTGTAGCAGCCGACGATGTTGGACTGCAGGATGTCGTCCCAGGGGCCTTCGACCGAAAACCCGCCGAAATGCAGGATGCCGTCGATATCCTCGCAGATCGCCTCGACCTGCGCGAGATCGGACAGATCGGCTGCCTTGAATTTTTCG
>JAYSPJ010000771.1:0-2388 GCA_043722155.1 Bradyrhizobium sp. | reverse complement strand
AGGCGCTGGGCACCATCACCCGCGCCGGCGGGATTTGCTCCATCATTGTCGAGCAGAACGCGCAAAAGATTCTAGGGCTTGCCGACCGCGTTGTGATATTGGAGCGCGGCGCGATCGTCCATGATGCGGCAAGTAGCACGCTGAAAGCCGATCCCGCGGTACTGGAGCGCTTTCTCGGCGTCTCCGGCGCCACGGCACGTTAAATTCTCGGGAGTTGAGACCATGCAACGCACCAAAGCCCCTTTCCGCGCCGACGAAGTCGGCAGCCTGTTGCGGCCGCCGCGCATCAAGGAGGCGCGCGCCAGACTGGAGAAGGGCGAGATCTCCGCCGACGATCTGCGCAAGGTCGAGGACATGGAGATCGAAAAGGTCGTGCACAAGCAGGCCTCGATCGGCTTGAAGCTCGCCACCGATGGCGAATTCCGCCGCTCATGGTGGCATTTTGACTTTCTCGCCAAGCTGACGGGATGCGAACTGTTTCACCCCGACGAAGGCATCCAGTTCGCCGGCGTGCAGACCAGGCACGACGCGGTGCGCGTGATCGGCAAGCTCGATTTCCCCGCCGATCATCCGATGCTGAACCATTTCCGCTTCCTGAAAAAACACGCCGACACCGCGCATGTGATGCCGAAGATGACGATTCCGTCGCCGGCGGTGCTGCATTTCCGCGGTGGCCGCAGGGCGATCTCGAAAGACGTGTATCCCAATCTCGACGTATTCTTCGAGGATCTCGGCAAGACCTACCGCAAGGCTGTCAAGGCGTTCTACGATGCCGGCTGTCGTTACCTGCAGTTCGACGATACGGTCTGGGCCTATCTCTGCTCGCAGGAAGAGTTGAAGAAAGCCCGCGAGCGCGGCGACAATCCCGACGGCCTTCAGGAAATCTACGCCCGCGTCATCAACTACGCGATCGCCGAGCGGCCGGCCGACATGACCATCACCACGCATGTCTGCCGCGGCAATTTCCGGTCCACCTGGATTTCGTCCGGCGGCTACGAGCCGGTGGCGGAAACCATGCTGGCCGGCACCAATTACGACGGCTATTTCCTCGAATACGATTCCGAGCGCGCCGGCGGCTTCGAGCCGCTGCGCTATCTGCCGAAGGGCAACAAGATCGTGGTGGTCGGCGTCATCACCTCGAAATCCGGCGAACTGGAAAAGAAGGAAGACATCAAGCGGCGGCTGGAAGAGGCGAGCAAATTCGCGCCGCTCGATCAGCTCGCGGTATCGCCGCAATGCGGTTTTGCTTCCACCGAGGAGGGCAACCTGCTCACCGAGGAAGAGCAGTGGGCCAAGCTCAAGCTCGCGGTCGATGTCGCCAGAGAGGTCTGGGGGAGGTAAGTCGCGAGACAGTCGGGTGAGTTCGCAACACGTAGCGGCCTTATCCGGAGGAGCGGCGGCTTCGCCGCGCCTCGAAGGATGGCACTATGGGCTGCGCATGGTTCGAGAGCCGCGCAAGGGCGGGCTCCTTGTATTAGATCGCGGAATCGTAGTCGGCGATCGCTTTGCGCGATATCGGGTTTCAGGCGCAGCGCTTCGCTGGCGTCCGATATCACCTGCGAATAATTGCCCTTCTTGTTCCAGCCCACCGCGCGCCAGAAATAGATCGTCGCCAGTTTTTCGCCGGAGAATACCTTCAGCGCGATGATCTTGTTGCAGGCGTCGATCTGCTGGTCGGCCGGGGTGGTATCGGTGGTGCAGAGCGGCCCGAGCTGCGAGCGCGCTTGCGCGAGGGCGGGGGCCGACCACAGCGCAGCGGCGGCTAAGGCGAGCATCAGAATCGAACGGTGCATGAAATGCCCGAGCCTCGAAGCGCGTGCACCGGTTTGTTGCCGGCACCGGCCCGGGGGTTCATCGCGTGCATTTCCATGCGTGGGCAGATGATGGTAGGACACCCGCCGAACCCACGGCTGCCCACCAGCCTGTCCCAAATCCCGGCCCGATGAAAAACGACCAGATTCTGAGCCAGATTTCCGAATTCTGCCGCCAGGCGGATATGGCGGAGACGACTTTCGGCCGCCGTGCCGTCAATGACGGCAAGCTGGTGCACCGGCTGCGCGAGGGCAAGCGCATCACCATCGACACCCTTGACCGGATTCAGGCCTATATCGCCGCTTCCATGCCCGGCGGGCTGGCGCTGCCGCGCGGGCTCCAAGTTCCCGCGGAGAAACGCGATCCCCGCGGCAACTTCCGGTTTTTCGAGAATCGACAAAAATACCTGCTTTTCGTCCATACCTGCAGCGAAAAGCGGGTGATCGCGGAGCGAGTGGCGCTGGAACTCGGCAGCATCCACCCCCGGCCGCCGGCGCTGCGGGTGTTCGATGCCGGGGTCGGCGACGGCACCGTACTGGCGCGGGTGATGCGCTCGATGCACGGCCGCTTTCCCCA
>JAYSPJ010000770.1:0-2039 GCA_043722155.1 Bradyrhizobium sp. | reverse complement strand
GAAAAGCAGGCGCTGGGCGATTGCTTTGACCTGTTCTTCAGCCAGCCGGAGGTGCCGGAACAGACCGCGCCGGAGGATGCTGACGCGAGCAAGGCTGCGGATCCGGCGAAAAGCGACAACGAACCGGGCGGTCCGGGCGCGCCGGCGCCGGAGCTCGGCGATCTCGCGCAGATGCTGATGTCGCGGGACCGCAATGCGATCGCGGCCGCGATGGCCGCGGCGTCGAATGCCGCCTCGCTGTCCGACATCCGCTATTTTACCCAACGCGGCATCTTCTCGTCGCGGATTCTCGAGCAGCTCGGCATCGAACGCCTGCGTGACGACCTGGACGCGCTGACGGCGACAAATCCCGGGGAGGCCGAACGACTCGCGGCCGCACTTGAGGCGTTGCGCGAAAACGTGCGCGAGGTCGTCAACCAGGCGCTGGTGCTCTACGGCCGCGAGGAAACCGAGAACCTGCGCAACGAGATCCTGCGCAATGCACCGCTGGCCCGGCTCGAACGCCGGCAGGTCGAGCAGATGAAGGCCCTGATCCGCGCCATCGCGCGGCGACTGCGCGAACGCTACAGCAAGCCCCGCAAGCGGCAGCGGCGTGGCCACCTCGACACCAGAAAGACGCTGCGGCGCAACGCCGCCTGGGGCGGCGTGCCGTTTCTCACCTCGTGGAAGCGCCGCCACCGCGACCGGCCGAAGATCGTGGCGATCTGCGATGTCTCGGGATCGGTGGCGCAGGTGTCCGACTTCTTCCTGCTGTTGATCCACAGCCTGCACGAGGTGGTGGACGACGTGCGCTCGTTTGCGTTCTCCGGCCACCTGATCGAGGTCTCCGACATCCTCGAGATCAAGTCGCCCGAGGAGGCCATGAGCGAGATCATGTCGAAGGTCGGATTCGGCTCGTCCGACTATGGCGGCTCGTTCGTGGATTTCGAGAAGGGATTTCTCCGCAGCGTGACGCCGAAGACCACGGTGATCGTGCTCGGCGATGCCCGCACCAACAACCTCGATCCGCGCGCCGACATCCTGCGCACCATCTCCGAGCGCTCCAAGCGTCTGGTCTGGCTCAACCCGGAAGGGCGGATGGCCTGGGGCTGGGGCGATTCCGAAATGCCGCGCTATTCCGCCTTCTGCAGCGTGGTGCGCCAGTGCTCCACCGCAAGACAGCTGGAGCGGGCGGTGTCAGACATCGTGGCCGCGTATCGGTGATTCCGGCTGCCGCGACCAGGGCCGCACCGCGCGCGCGAACGGTCGCCGCGATTTGATCGATCAGCCGATCAGCCATCGTCCCTTGTGAATGTCGAACTTGACCGAGCCTTCGCCGCGCATCTTCATCAGCAGCGACTGGCAAGCCTCCTCATTGGGAAGATTGGCGCGCTTCATGACTTCGTAGATCTTGAGCGGCTTCTCGCGGAGCGCGGTCAGAATTTTTTCTCGATCGTTCAGCATCAGACGGGATCCTCTATGGTGATCGACGGTAGGACAGGGGCGCGAAATTGCAAGCGGCAAAGGACCGGCTCGGGGGGTCCGAGCTGGTTGGCTTCTGCTGTTTTGGGCAGGCGCGCCAGGCGCTTTTGCACGCCCCGATCCCGATGTTTTCAGGCACGCCCGCGGAACCGGTTTTCGAGAACGGCCGCGCGATCCCCTGGACTCCTTCTGTTCACGGAGAACGAACGGAGTCCATGAAATCTGCCCGGACGACCGGTTAAAGAATCGTCATTAACTCAATCTATTTGCAAATCATAAACGGCCTGCTGACAGTCTGGAGATGTCCAGGAGGCTGCCATGGTGATTTATCCCGTGCCTGTCGCAGTGACGCAGGCCAAGATTCAGCTTGTCATTGACGAGACCTCAAAAGCGCCGGCGACGGTCATCAACAGCGACGTGCAGGCGGTCATTGCGGTTCAGAGACAGGCAGAGCAAGAGGCATTGGTCGACGTCAAAGCCTAGCGCGAGAGGGTTTGGTTGAATCGGTGCGTGCGGATTCGGCTTACCTCTCCCCAGCGGGGAGAGGTCGATTTGCGCAGCAAATCGGGTGAGGGGGT
>JAYSPJ010000769.1:0-2887 GCA_043722155.1 Bradyrhizobium sp. | reverse complement strand
GTCTGTCTCCGCGGATAGAACCCCTCATCCGGCGCGGACTGCGTCCGCGCCACCTTCTCCCACAAGGGGAGAAGGGAAGCAGCCCCGTCACGCCGCCCGGTTGCCGCGCGCGATTTCCTTTTGCTTGTCGAATTCGGCTCGGCGCCGGGCCAGCTCTTCCGGGCTCATCTGCGCGATGTTGTTGTAGTCGAGCTTCCAGGCAGCATCTTCGCTCCAGCGCAGCGGCGATTGCATCGTGGTGTGCGGGCCGAAGGCCCGCTCCAGCAGGCTCAGCGCCAGTTCCAGCGTCAGCGCCTGCGACGTGGTATCGTGCGGCCTGCCGGCGGAGTTACCCAGCGGAAAGTCGGAGAACAGGAAGCGCGGCACCGCCGCGTGCTCGACGATGTCCTTGGCGCATCCCATCACCACCGTCGAAATGCCGTTGGCTTCGAGATGGCGGGCCACCAGGCTGGAAGTCTGGTGGCAAACCGGGCAGTTCGGCACCACCACGGCGACATCGACCTTGTCGGCGAGGCAGCGGGCGAGGATATCAGGAGCATCGACGTCGATGGTGACTCGGTGGCTGCGATTGGTCGGCGCGCCGAAGAAGCGCGGCGCGACCTCGCCGATCCGCCCCGAGGTTTTGGCCTTCAGCAGTTGCGGCAGCGGAAACCAGCTGCCGCTGTCGGTCGCTGACGTGTGCTTGCGGTCATAGCCGATATGCGAGATCCGTAAATCGTGCGGTTGCGACGTGTCGCCGTCATAGACTTTGTAGAACTTGGCGCCACCGTTGTACGCCGCACCGGGGCCCTGATCGCCCTTGTCAGGATCATAGGGGGCGGCGGTGGTGATAACAGTCACGCGCGATTGCGCCAGCGGCTTTTTCAGCGGCTGGAACGGCGCATCGACATGGTGCGCCCAGCGATAGGGCGTGGTGTAGCCGATCGCGGTGTAATAGTCGCGGGTCCGCTGCATATAGGGGATCGGGGAATCGTAGTCAGGCGCAAAGCCAAGTTGGTCATCCGGCGAGCCTGGCATGGTTGTGTCTCCTGGCGTTTCCACCATCGTATCATCAATCGATCTTTCGGACAGACTAAGCATGGCCCGGTTCGGGTCAAGAAGCGATATCGAGGGGAAGGCCCGGCATTGGTGCGAAGCGGCCGTCGACCACATATCCGATTCTTCGAGTCCAGACTCCCGCTCACTGGTACCGCGGCTGCTGGCAGCCGATCGCGGTCTGGGCCGCCTTGCAGGCGCTGCTCGCCGGTGCCACACTCGCCGTCAAGTCCGACGGCAAAGACCGGACAAACGGGCATGCGGGACGATAGAGGGAACGATGAAGCTCGCTGCGAACCTGCTCGCCGCCCTGCTTGTGCTGCTCGCGGCGCAGACGGCATCGGCGCAATCCAGTTATCCGAACCGGCCGGTGAAAATCCTGGTCGGCTTCACACCCGGCACGGCTCCCGACCTTGCGGCGCGCATTCTTGCCGACCGGTTTTCGGAAGTCTGGAGCACGCCGTTCGTGGTCGAGAATATTCCCGGCGCCGGCAGCAACATCGCCACCGATCGCGTCGCCAAGGCGGCCGCCGACGGCTACACGTTGCTGATGGGCGGCAACCCGTCGCTGGTCATCAGTCCGAGCTTGTATGAAACACTGCCATTCGACCCGCTCAAGGACTTCGCACCGATCTCGCAGGTATTCATCGCGGCGAACGTGCTCGCCGTTCCGCCCGAGCTGCCGGTCAAGACCGTGGCGGAACTGGTGGCGCTCGCCAAAGCGGAGCCCGGCAAGCTCTCCTATGGCCATGCCGGCGTTGGCACGTCGCAGCATCTGGGCGCCGAATTGTTCAAATACATGGCGCATGTCGATATTGTGCCAGTGCCCTATCGCGGCACCACAGCGCTGATGCCGGACCTGCTCGCCAGCCGAATCACCATGTCGTTCGCCAATATCGTGAACGTGGTGCCGCTCGCGCGCGAAGGGAAATTGCGCGCGCTGGCCATCACCTCGATCAAGCGTTCGGCCCTGGCGCCCGACCTGCCGACCATGGCGGAATCCGGATTCCCAGGCTTCGAGGCCGTGCCGTGGTTCGGCCTGCTCGCGCCGACCGGCACGCCGAAGGATGTTCTGGACAAATTGCACGGCGAAACCGTCAAGGCCCTGGCGATGCCGGTGCTGCGCAAGAAATTCGACGAACTTGGCCTCGAGCCGGTCGGCAACACACCGGCCGAGTTTACCGCGATCATCAAGAAAGAAACGCCCGAGTGGGCAAAAGTGATCAAGGATGCCGGCATCAAGCTCGGCAACTAGCCCGGCTTTTCAAGTCCGATGCTTTGGAAGATTGTCGACGCGTTGTCGGTTGTCTCTGAGCGAACATGGGCAGAATATGAGGCCCGACCGCAAAGGGAGAATTGGATGCGAGCCGATTTCGGGACCATCACCGTTGCCCGCCACGGCGACCAAATTCTCCTCGTCACGCTGAACCGGCCCGAGGTGGCCAACGCGCTGAACACGCGGATGGGCCTCGATCTCGTGGAAGTGTTCGAAACGCTCTCGATCGACCTGCAGGGCCTGCGCGCCGTGATCATCACCGGCAGCGGCGACAAGGCGTTTTGCGCCGGCGGCGACCTGAAGGAGCGCAACGGCATGACCGACGCAAGCTGGCAGTCGCAGCACCTGGTCTTCGAGCGCATGGCGCGGGCGCTGATGGCCTGTCCGGTCCCGCTGATCGCGGCCGTCAATGGCGCGGCCTATGGTGGCGGCTGCGAGATCGCGGCGGCGGCGGATTTCGTCTATGCGGCCAGCCATGCCCGCTTCGCCCTGACCGAGGTGACGCTCGGCATCATGCCGGGAGCCGGCGGCACTCAGAATCTCGCCCGCGCCGTCGGCGAGCGGCGCGCGAAGGAG
>JAYSPJ010000768.1:0-10235 GCA_043722155.1 Bradyrhizobium sp. | reverse complement strand
TTTTGGTCTCATCTTCGTTCCTTCGTCACTACGATGAGATCAAAACCCTCCTCTGCTCAATACCGCATATCTGTCTCATAGGTGCTGACGGGGAACAATGGGAGGTAATCGTTCTCCTGTTTGCGCATCGACCAGCTTGATGTCTTTGCCGGTCGTCGCGCCAGCGCAGGCCGTTCTTGATGACATAGATGATCGCTCAAACAATCAGCCGGCCATCGACCCGCGGAACTCCATGCGACAATGGGAAAAACGGCTTGATCCTGCGCATCTGCGCCGCGCTCAGCATAAACACATCGTCTATCGACGGCACCTCTCGCTGTCGCCATTGAATCAACCCTCAACGCATCATGCGAGCAATTTAACAGGTCCTGACCCTAGAACTTGTATGCACCGCGCACCCCGTAAATTGCTGGGGGAGCGTGTGTGACAAAGTTGTAAAGTCCAAACGATGCAGGAAGAACAACAGCATCTGTATTGTACTTTTTATTAAGAATATTTTTCCCATACAATGAGAAGGTCCATTTCTTTGTTTCGATCGCCAGACTGGCATCGACAAGGTCGACCGGGCTACGCAAGGTCCCAGGAGAATTTTCAATATTGAAGTATTCCGATCCGATCCGCTGATAAGCTACCCGCGCCAGTAGATTGATCGATTCCGTTACCGGATGCACATATTGCGCGCCAAGATTGATGGTGTACTCTGGTGTATATGCTTGCCTGTTGCCGACTGTTGCGGGATTGTTGAGGTTGACCTTTACCGTAGTATTTACATAGCCGAATCCTGCATTGAGCGTAAGTTCCGGGGTCGGCCGGATGATGCTCTCAAGTTCGAACCCCTTGAGCGCAATGCGATCGACCGTTGTGACGACACGCGAAAAGCTAATCGGATAGAACTGAAAATTGTTAGCATTCAACACAGTTGTGGAGAAAGCTGCGCCGTTCAAGGTAAGCCGTTTGTCGAACCACGATGTCTTGAAACCTGCCTCCCACGAACGCGAAGTTTCCGACGGGAACTGGTCCTGAACCGTCGAGGTCAAGTCCTTGTCGACACTCAGGACGGTAGCGCGCGAACCGACCGGATTGAAACCGCCGGACCGCGTCGCCAAGCCATAGGTTACATAGACTGCTTTATCCTGAGTTATCTTATAGCGCGCTGTAAATTTCGGCTGTAATTTGCTGAACGTCTTGCTGCGTATGCGTGCCGGATCGTTGTCGAGATAAGTCGTCAGATAGCTTGCCGGATCAGCGGGGTCTCCCGATGGGTTGGAGGGACGGATGATGTGCGGCGTCAGCAGCACATTGGTCTTGTCCTCGCTATCGTAACGCGCCGCTGCGGAGACCTCCAGGTTCTTGACGATGTCGTACGACACGTTGACAAAGGCCGATTTCACCCTGTTTGTCGTCCGCGTCCATGTCAAGTTCGCCGTCGGGCTCAGCGTGCCCGGACCGTTCACTGGGTTGGGAAGAACAATTCCGCCCTTGTCGATTACGTTAGCGAGAATGACCTCGCGATCGATATCTGCATAATACCCGCCGACGGTAAAGCGCAGCGGCTCATCGGACTGCGAGGTGAACCGCAGATCGATAGTCTTGTCTGCTTCATTGCGGGTTTGGAGCTGCGGATTTTCGTAGGGACCATTGCTATAACCGGCTTGATCGATGTTCGGGAGTAGCTTGATGATGGTATCGCCGGGCGCGTTCTGACTGAAGAGCGAGAGGTTGACCGCCCCATCGCCAGCGGCCGGCTCGGTCAGCTTGCTGTACGAGCCGGTCAAGGTGAATGTGCCGAGTCCGATCCTGTAGTCGGTCTTGAGGGCGAGCTCATGCCGCTTCTGGCGATCAAGGCTATGAACATTGGTAAAGTATGGCTGGGACGCGTTGTTGATATCGACGCCGCCGCCAAGCTTGAAAATGCCAGTGGGATTTGCGCTCAGGAACGGAGTATAGATGTTGGCCTGAGCGTTAAAATTGATCGCATATCCGTCAATGTTTCCGTAGTCGTAACGCAAATCGACAGTCAACTTGTCCGTCGCGTTCCAGATCAGGCGCGCCCTGGCCGTCACCTCCTTGTAAGGATCAACGCGTTCTTGCAATGTGTTGTTGAAGAAATAGCCTGAACGATTGAGGACCGATCCGCTTACCCGGAAGAACAGCTTGTCCTTTACAATCGGGCCGCTGAGCGTGCCGCTCACATCGACTTCGTCACCGGTAGCGTAGCCGGCGCTCACTTGACCGCTGAAATCGTTAGTCGGCTTCTTTGTATTGATGATGATCGCGCCCGCAATGGCATTGCGCCCATAGAGTGCCCCTTGCGGCCCCTTGAGTACTTCAATTTGTTCGACATCAACAAGTGCCCGATTAAACGCATTTGTGTTCGGTGCGACAACCCCGTCGAGCACCAGCACGAACGGCGGTTCAGAGTCGCGCGGCTGGATGATGCCTCGGATCTGCACCGCAGTATCGCCTGCGTTGGTGGTCTGGGAGAAACCGACGTTTGACGTCAGGGCGATAAAGTCGGAAGGCTGCTTGATCTGCTGGCGCTCGACCTGCTGGTCGGTGAAAGCCGTCACGGAAATAGGCGCGTCTTTGAGCTTCTCGGCGCGCCCACGCGCGGTAACGACGATTTCGCCGGCCTCAGGTCCTGCCGCCTCACTGACTTTTTCCCCGGTCGCTTCTGTTAGGGCCTGCGCCTTGGCGTTTGCCCCGACCGCCACCCATGAGCAACTTAGCGATAAAACCGCAATCACACCTCGCTGTAAACGTGCCATTTCAATCTCCCCATGCCGCGTCGGATATTATGCATCCAGGTTGTCAGCGACGTCTTTATATCTACATACAGTTTATGTGTCAACGGTGCTAAGCGGGCTAGTCAGAAGCGGCCAAGCCCTCGCGAGGCAAGCGAGGAGCCGTTGATGCTTGAGTGGAGCTGGAAACCTCGAACCTGTTTGCGACCAACTCGCCGTTCGGCTTAGCTATTCCTGGGGATGCGATGCCAAGCCGACCGATGTTCAAGTTCGCCACTCGGCTTGGCGGCGAGCAACTGAGGTAGTAAGCTTGGCCAAATGAGTATGCATGCATTGGCTGCGCCAGAGCTTGGCGATCTGTCCTCTGGAGAGATGCATGAATATCCGGTTCGTCTAGGTGTTGCTGAGGCAAATTAACCTCTTGACGACGCCCCGCATGTAGCGACGACATCGATCGCTAGAACGGTTAGTCCATCAAATCGTTTGGCCATTGAGGTGTGACTGCTGATCTGACTGGAAGTGGCGCATGCCAATTTGGAGGCGACCGCCATTGCTAATAGCGATTTCGCCGCCCCTTCGGAGCAGCACCTCACGCCAAACTGAACACAAGTGTAGTTGGGCAACAAGGGTTCTTAGCTCCATATCTGCATACAGTAAGCTATCGCATCGTTGAATCTTCGCACGTGTCTTCGGGAAGCTTGACCCAAATTCGCCCGGCCGAACGCTAGCGCGCCATTTCGAATGGTGCACGTCCATTCTCCAATGCCAGGATCGATGTACGAACCACGTCCTGGGACGCGGCCACTGCGACTTGATACTCCACCACCGGCTCCGCATCCACCGGGCCGCGTTGAGCTTCCAGCACATAACGAAGATCGCGTCGCTAGGTGTAGAGTTGGGAGGTCCGGATATAGTGTCGGCGAGCAAGCGGTGCCGCATTTACCGTCTCCTCAAAGGGTAAGGATAGGCTGGATAACTCATAGCGGACGATGAAGGAGCACCCTTGCCTCCTTGGCGATTGCATGACTTGCGGCGAACAATGGCGACCGGGTTTCAGTACCTCGGCGTGCGCTTCGAGGTGACAGAGGCAGTGCTGAACCATGTCGGCGGTTCCCGATCCAGCGTGGCGGGAATCTATCAGCGCCATGATTGGAAGGAGAAAAAGAGGGCGGCTGTCAGAGCGTGGAACGATTACCTTGTTGGGATTTGCGGAATCAAGCCAAGCAATTCCGAAGCGGGACTGAAGACGTTTTAATCTGCCCTGCCACTATGCTGCCGCGGCGGTGCGTTGCGTCTGGATGCCCAGCCCTTCGATCCCCAACGTCACGATTTGACCCGGTTTCAAAAATTCTTGCGGCTTTCGACCGAGACCGACCCCGGGAGGTGTGCCCGTGGTGATGACATCTCCGGGATGAAGCGTCAAAAACCGACTGACATAACTGATGATTTGGGCGACGCTAAAGATCATTGTTTTTGTTGAACCGGTTTGCTTCCTCTCTCCATCGACGTCGAGATACATATCAAGTGCTTGCGGGTCAGGAATCTCATCCGCGGTGACGAGCCATGGGCCTAGAGGACCGTAGGTGTCGAATGATTTCCCCTTGTCCCATGTAGGACCATGCTCCAATTGCCATTCACGCTCCGAAACATCGTTGCAAATGCAATAGCCTGCGACATAGGCGAGCGCGTTTGACTCACTGACTGCGCGTGCCGTTTGGCCAATGACAATAGCAAGTTCCACTTCCCAATCGGTTTTGCGTGAATGGCCCGGAATTCGGATATCGTCATTGGGCCCGCTGATGCAGCCGCGTGATTTGAAAAAGACGATAGGCTCTTCCGGAATTGCTGCATTGGTTTCGGCAGCGTGATCCGCATAGTTTAGTCCGATTCCAACAAAGTTTATTGTCCCGGCGATCGGTGCGCCAAGACGGACGTCGTCGTCGATTATCGGAAGTACGTCGAGATCAAGCCTCGAAAGCTGCTTTAGACTCTGCGGAGAAAGGGCAATTCCGGCGATATCATCGATGATCGCGGAGAGGTCACGAATTCGCCCATTGGCGTCGAGAACGCCAGGCTTCTCGCTGCCCAGATTGCCAAAACGTACGAATTTCATCGGCTTTTCCTTATCTTGTATTTCGCATTAGGGCTTTGGGATCGGCGTACGGACGCGCCGGATTGCCGAAATCACAGCGGCACTATCGAGCGCACCTTCTCCGAACGCGACGCAATCAGACAGCAACGCCGCCTGAACGTTGGTCAGGGGCAATGTCTGGCCAGCCTGACCCGCTAGGCCGATCATGAGCTCAACGTCCTTCAGACTTTGATGGCAGCGGCCTTGCGGCAGAAAATCGTCGTGGATCATCTTCGTGGCTTTGGAATCGATGACGCGTGAACTTGCCGCAGACAATTTCAGGGTCTGCACGAATCTGGCCAGATCGAGTCCAAGGACGTTGGCGAAAACCAACCCTTCGGCCAAGGCCGAGCGGTTGAGTTCGAGTACCAAATTGATGGCTAGCTTTGTTCGCGCAGCGCTTCCGGGCGGGCCGCAATATATTGCTTGGGGCACAATCGCTTCGACGAGACTCTTGGTGTCGTCTATGGCTTGCGGCGTTCCTGCCAGAAGCCCGAATGCCTCGCCATCGGCGACTTGAGCGCAGGTCCCCGAAATGGGGCATTCAATAAAGGCGAAACCAAGCTGTTCTGCTTTGTCATAGAGCTCCGACACACGGTCGGGATCGAGTGTTGTGACGCATAGAATCGTTTTGAGGACAGTTGCGTCTGATCGTTCCAGACCGTCGAGCGCCTCCAATAGATCTGCGACCTGCACGGTCGAATACAGCACAACAACGATCGACGAACAGATGTTGGAGAGAGCGGGAACGGTGTCAGTGACGTTGATGCCCTCAGCACGCGCGACGGCGCGCCGCGCCGGATCGCTGTCGATGATCGCGACATCTATGTCGGCGTCTAGGAGACGGCGGGCGATCACTGCACCCAGCAAACCGTAGCCGACAACACCGATCGTCGTGCCCGGATCGACGATTGCCAAGACGCGTTCCTTGAGACCGGGCGCGTCCGCCGCGCCGCCGCGATTACCCGAGCGAATACCAACATCTGGAAGTGCACTCGACACAGGCATCTAGTTAGCGAAACCGGCGAACGGCTTCAGAGGAATGATTTGCGAGACGACGACGATCCCAGCCTGAACGAGCGGGAGGGTACCCAGTTTCGCCTGTACGTCCGTTTCGTTGTCGGCTTCCACTACAAGAACGCCGCCGGGTGTGTCACCGCCGCGATGCCAGATCGTCCTGACGAAATCTTCGCCGTAGAATTTCTTGACCTGCGCAACTTCGAGCGGGATTTTTGCTTTGAGTTCGTCGGCGTCGACGCCTTCGGTCAGTCGGGTATTGATAACAAGAAACTGCATTGTGGGTACCTCCTTCCAGATGGATGTTCGACGAGTGCTAAATCCGATAAAAACGAGCAGCGTTCTGGCCCAAAATGTCCGCTTGCTCGTCATGTGAGTAAGACGTCAGCGCCGTTCGGACGGCGGCGACCAAGCTCGCATAATCCGTCCAGAGCTTTTCGATCGGAAAGTTACTACCGAACATGCATCGGCGAGGGCCGAAGATGTCGACGGTTTGATGAATGATCGGCGACCATAGATTCACGTCGCATCGATGAGAAAATGTCCCAAGCGCCGACAATTTGGTAACGACATTCGGGCGTTCGGCAAAGGCTCTCAAACCGTCTGACCAGAATTTGTGGCCTTCGGCACTCCGGTCTTCGGGCATGCCCGCGTGCAGCAGCACGAAGTTCAAACCTGGACGGCGATCAACAACCGTCAATGCGTCGCGATATTGCGAGGGGAAAATTTGCAGTTCGAAGTGAAGCTGACGACGTTCGAGCTCCTTCAATCCCTCCTGCCAGTTCGGATCGAGGCAGAGATCGGGTCGCCTGGCAAAGCTGTAGAGCGGCATTTCGTGCCAGTGCAACTGTTGACGGATGCCACGGACCGGACCGGACGCTATCAACTTGTCGAGGACGTCGCCCGCGTCAGGGCTGTTCAAGTCGCAGAATGCGACGGCAGCTTGACATAGACCGAAGGGCTGGCCCTGTTGAGTTGCCCATCCCGCTTCCCAAATTTCATCGCCAGGCGCGACATTGACTTGGACATAGACGGATTTGACAACGCCGTGCGTTGAAACGTCCTCGAAATATTCCGAAATCGGATAGTCGCGACGAATATTTGTGTAATCGCCAAATATACGGGGTGCGATTGGCCCGTTTAGCCACGGTGTGCGGTCGAGCCGCCAAATATGGTGATGGGTGTCGATGATCGGCATAAAATCGGTCATTGGACACCCGTTATCAGTTCGACCGCGACTGGCTGCGGTGTGCGGACGTCAAACGAGGAAATGGCTGCTTCGAATGCGGCTACCGTTTCGAGTATAGCACGCGGCGAAACGAGATAGGGTGTTGATCCAATAACGGCGTCAGCGAACAGACCAAGCGTCTCTCCGATAGCGAGCTCGGGAGAGTAGATCTCGACGCGTTCGCTTTCACCGTTCAAGCAGATGCGGAGCTCTCCGAACCCGTGGAGTTCCGCACGGCCTTGATCGCCAAACACAGCGATCCTGAAATAGTTTTGGACACCGCGCACGCAGCCCAAGACGCCCGTTACCCCGCTCGCAAACTTGAGCAGGAGCGAGACGGCATCGATCGGGACGTCCTGACCATGCGGTCGATGAATCTGCCCGCTCAAATGCACAACCGGTCCGGCGAGCCGGATCATGCTGTCCAGAGCATGCAGTCCTGGCCCGGTCATGCCTGCCCCTGGTGCTTCGTCCGGAGACATGCGCCAGTCGCCGCTGACTCCGCGTGACATATTGTCGTTCGAATATTGGCCCTCGATATGGACAATCGTGCCAAGAGCGCCCTGCGCCACCAGTTCGGCAAGCCGCATCATGGCAGGCAAAAAACGTCGGTCGGTGCCAATGCCAAGAACGACGCCGGCATTGTCGCAGGCATCGATTGCCCGTCGGGCTTCGGATAGGGTCAACGCGATTGGCTTTTCAGTAAAGACCGGTTTGCCAGCCGCTGCGCACTTGATGATTTGATCGACGTGCACCGAATGCGGCGTTGCCAGAACAACAGCGTCGATCGCTGATGTTGCCAGAACGGCATCGAGCGAGTCCGCAAGTTCAAGGTTTCGCGACCGCGCAAAACTTGCGGCACGATCCCGATTGCGGACCAGCGCGTGGGTGAAGACGAGGTTCGATTTGGGAACCGCGAGAGCGGCGTCGACCATCACCTGCCCCCACCATCCGAGGCCAATGATCGCGGCGCGAACGATTGCGTTTGGATGTTCAGTTTGCATGAGCGGGTTCAGCCAAAGCGACGGGACGCGCTGAGGCGAGACCGCCATTTTGATAGAGCAGCGGCTCGATCTGCTGGTGAATCAGGATATCGTTGACGTGGCCAATGATAATCATGTGTTCTGAGCGTTCTATGCGCTCGATAATCGAACAGATCAGCGTTGCCTGGGCATCAACGAGAATTGGCGGACCGGCGGCATGGCGATGCCACTGACCTGTCGCGAACCGTGCTTCGCCTTTAATTTGCCCGCTGAATATCTTCACCAGCGGGCTGTGGCATTCGCGCAGGATGTTGACCGCAAAGACATGGCCGAGGCTCAGGGGTCGATGCAGGCTTGATGTTGCTGCGACACAGGCCAGAAGGCTTGGCGGATCGATCCCAAGCGAACAGACTGCCGTCACGGCCATGCCATAACGGACATCGTCAAATTCGGTCGTAATCAGGTTAACCGATGCGGCGTGTCGTCGCATGGCTTGCTTGAAGAGATCAATCATATCGCGCTCCACAACTGTGGCCCGTCAGGCGGTGAATGGCTTGCGAAGACCATCACGCTCCAGCATGGGCATTATCGTCTGGTTGAAGCGCTGCAGGCCATCGACATAATCGACCCAGTGCAGAGCAACCCCGTCCAGGCCGATGTCAGATAGCTCGGCAAGTTTTTCATAAACCTGCTCATGGCTACCCACGATTCCATAGCCGCCATAGCCAGCTTTCAGGTGGAGTTTGAAGGTCTGCCACGCCTCGGGCGGCATGATTTGTGAGTTCAACCCCAGGAATTTCGCGGCATTGTCTGCGGCGATCTCGTTCCCATATTCGACGGTGATACGGGTCAAATAATCCTGCGCCTCGCGCTCTGAGTCGCGCTGAATGATATAGGCATGCGTCCAGACTTGGATATCACGTCCGTATTTGTCACGTGCCAGATCGCGATATTGAGCGACCTGCTCGCGTGATTTTGCCATATTGGCGTGATCGGTCAGAACCACATAGCCGATGTCGCAGTTCGCCGCGATGAAGTTGCGACCACGCTCGGATCCGCCCGCGTTGATAACTGGCGGCATCGGTCGCTGAAGCGGTTTCGGCATAGCAAACGCCGAAGGAATCTGGAAATACTGGCCGTCAAAATCAAAGGCCTCGTCTTCGGTCCAGAGGCGACGGACAATCTCGAACCACTCATCGGCATAGTCATAGCGAGCGTCGTGTTCCATGAACGGAGCGCCGAACATTTCCAGTTCGGGCTGAAACCAGCCACACACAATGTTTAGGCAGTATCGACCACCGGAGATGTGATCGATCGTTGCCGCTTGTTTCGCCGCGAAGATCGGGTGCGTCGTCTGGACGTGCGATGTCGTCGTTAATGTGATATTTTTTGTGATCGAAGCGAGGCCTGCAGCCCATGTGTAGGTTTCGAAATTTCGTCCGTTGAAGTTATTTTCACCGCCCAAGCCCTGCCAGCGCGCCACCGGAACGAGCACTTCAAAGCCGGCGTCGTCGGCCGTCGTCGCAATCTTTTTCGTGAGATCCCAAGTGAGGAAATGGCCCTCGGGTGCCGTCGTCATCGCGCACCCGTTGTTGCAGTTTAGGCCAAATAATCCGAGCTTCAGCTTGTTGTCGTTGAAGAGCGCATTGACGGCTTTGCGGTCGACTCGTTCGGCCGTAGACAGGTTAGTCACGTTCGTTCCCCTCCATCACTGTTGACGACCCAAGCCCGCTCCTCGCCACTTGGCTGTCGGAACGTGGGCTCGACCGGATCATACGATTCTTCGAACGATCATATCCATTTCATCTGCCTACATGTCAACTACTGCATACAGATTATAGCGGTCAATACCCGCAGTTGGTGAGAGCTATGTCTCTAAATCGCAAACTTATCTCACTGATTACCTGATGTTTTTTGTGTGGTATCACGCTGCTACGCGTAACATCACCAGGTGAAAAATTTTTAGTTTCTGTATGTAATCCATTGCCAATCTCGCTGTGCGTCGATAACGGTCGGACGCTAGGCAACAAATTGCCTCCGAATTTTGCCAGGAAGGACGCCAGTCAGATGTTTGCTTCAATCGAACATGCGCTGAAGGCCTTTGCCAGAGGCGAAATGTTGGTCGTGATCGA
>JAYSPJ010000767.1:0-6411 GCA_043722155.1 Bradyrhizobium sp. | reverse complement strand
GCTATCAATATCTGACCGAGCAGCGCTACGACCAGATGGAGCCGGTGCTGGAAATCATCCGGCGCGACGTGCTGGCGCTCGGCCTGCCGTTACGATCGGTCGAGGTCGAGTTCGGCCCAAGCCAGTGCGAATTCACCTTTGCGCCGACCAGGGGCATGACGGCGGCCGACAACATGGTGCTGTTTCGCTCAGCCGTGAAGCAGATCGCCCGCCGCCACGGCTATCACGCCACTTTCATGTGCCGGCCGAAACTGCCGAACGTGTTCGCCTCCGGCTGGCATCTGCATCAGTCGCTGGTGTCGCGTTCAAGCGGCGACAACGCATTCATGGCGGAAGCCGGCGGCGAGGCGCTGAGCCCGCTCGGCCGCCATTATCTTGCCGGCCTCCTGCGGCATGCCCGCGCCTCCACGGTGTTCACGACGCCGACCATCAACGGCTACAAGCGCTACCGCTCCTATTCGCTGGCGCCGGACCGCGCGATCTGGGGAAAAGACAATCGCGGCGTGATGATCCGGGTGCTCGGCGGCGCCGGCGATGCCGCCACGCGACTGGAAAACCGCATCGGCGAGCCCGCCGCCAATCCCTATCTCTACATGGCCTCGCAGATTCTCTCGGGGCTCGACGGCGTCGACCGCAAGCTCGATCCCGGCCCGTCGGCGGATACGCCATACGAGACCAAGGCGGAACTGCTGCCGAAGACGCTTCGCGAGGCGGTGTTCGCGCTGAAGGACAATCCGTTCTTCAGCGAGGCGCTCGGCGCTGAATTCGTCGACTACTACGTCCACATCAAGAACGCCGAGATCGAGCGCTTTCAGGCGGAAGTGTCGGACTGGGAGCAGCGCGAATATTTCGAGATGTTTTGAAAGCAGTGAGCCGCCAGGGCTGGCCCTGACGGCTCGCTGACTTGAGGGTTGCCGCGTAGTGAGTGTGCTCCGCGGAGGCGCACCACGTGAAGGCGACGAAACCCCGGCGCGCTTGATGCGTCGCCATGGTCGATCAGCCCTTGGCGATCGACCGGCGCATCATGATCCCGTCATCGGCAGATACAAGACAGGAACGCTGACGGAAATCGAGTTACGGGCTCGGGATACCTAAATCCCGAGATACCGGTGCTGCAGTTCTGGCGCCGCGATCAACTGGTCCGAGGTGCCGCTCCAGACCGCGCGGCCGCGCTCGATGATGTAGTGGCGATCGGCGATGCGGGTGAGGTTTTCGACGTTCTTGTCGATCACCAGCACGGACTGGCCTTTAGCCTTCAACAACGAGAGACAATTCCAGATTTCGTCGCGGATCAGAGGCGCGAGGCCCTCGGTAGCTTCGTCCAGGATCAGGAGACGCGGATTGGTCATCAGCGCGCGCCCTATCGCCAGCATCTGCTGCTCGCCGCCGGACAGCGTGCCACCCATATTGGCGCCGCGTTCGGACAGCCGCGGGAACAGCGTGTGAATTTTTTCCATGGTCCATGGATCGGGATTGCCGAGACGGTTGCCGGAGGCGGCGACGATATTTTCTCGCACGGTCAGATTGGGAAAGATCTGGCGGCCCTCGGGGACGAGGCCGATGCCAAGCTGCGCGATTCGGAACGAAGGAAAGCCACGCACCTCATGACCGGAAAAGCGGACGCGGCCTGCGTGCGCCGGCGTCAGCCCCATGATGGAGCGGATCGTCGTGGTCTTGCCCATGCCGTTGCGGCCGAGCAGCGCCACCATTTCGCCCGTGCGTACCGACAGCGACATTCCGAACAGCACCTGGCTGAGGCCGTAGCAGGTCTCGATATCATCGACTTCGAGCAGGAGCGCGGCCTCAGTCATGGCGGGTCACCACGTGCTGATCGCCGAGATAGGCGCGCTTGACCTCGTCATGCTGGCGGATCGCCGCCGGCACGTCGCAGGCGATGACCCGGCCATAGACCAGTACCGTGATACGGTCGGCCAGCGCGAACACCGCGTTCATGTCGTGCTCGACCAGCACGATGGTGACTTCGCGGCGCAGCTCCTGCAGCAGTTTCACCATCTGCGCCGATTCGGTGGCGCCCAATCCGGCCATCGGCTCGTCGAGCAGCAGCAATTTCGGCCTGGTGGCGAGCGCGACCGCGAGCTCGAGCTCGCGCTGCTCGCCATGGCTCAGTTCCGACACCACGGTGTCGGCGCGATGTGCGAGCCCGACCCTGGTCAGCGCCGAGTGCGCCGCGTCGCGCAGGCGCTTTTCCTTGCGGGCATCGCCCCAGAAACGGAAGGAGTGCCCGTCATGCGCCTGCGCCGCCATTGCGACGTTGTCGGAGGCGGTGAAGTCGGGCAGCAATGAGGTGATCTGGAACGAGCGCGCCAGCCCGAGCCGGCTGCGGCGATGGGCCGGCAGCCGCGTGATGTCCTGCCCGGCAAAGTGAATGGCTCCGGAATGCGGCAGCAGCTGCCCGGTGAGTTGGCTGATCAGCGTGGTCTTGCCGGCGCCGTTCGGCCCGATGATCGCGTGCAATTCGCCGCTGTTGACGTCGAGCGAAACCTTGTCGGTCGCGACCACGCCGCCGAACCGCCGTACCAGACTGTCGACTCGGAGCAGGGGTTCAGCCACGGCGCGGCCTCCCGAGCATTCCATCGATGCCGCCGCGCGCGAACAGCACGATCAAGAGCAGTATCGGGCCCATGATCAGCGCCCAGTACTCGGTCACCTGCGACAAAGCCTCTTCCAGCAGCAGAAACGCGATCGTGCCCAGCACCGGGCCGAACAGCGAGCCCATGCCGCCGAGGATCACCATCACCATGAGATCGCCGGAACGGGTCCAGTACATCGCTGCCGGGCTGACGAAGTCGGTGTTGTTGGCGAGCAGCGCGCCGGCGAGGCCGCAGATGGTGCCGGATATCACGAAGCATACCAGCCGGTAACGGTTGACCGGAAAACCGATCGCCTGCATGCGCCGCTCGTTGGAGCGCAGGCCCTGAACCACCATGCCGAAACGCGAATTGACGATGCGCCAGATCAAATAGATGCCGCCGAACAGGCAGCCCAGGCACAGGTAGTAAAACTGCACGCGGTTCGACAGATCGATCAGGCCGCCGAAATCGCTGCGCTTGTAGATCGTCAGTCCGTCGTCGCCGCCGTAGCGCGCCAGACCCGAGGCGACGTAGTAGGCCATCTGCGCGAAGGCGAGCGTGATCATGATGAAATAGACGCCGCGGGTGCGCAACGAGAGCGCGCCGATCACCAGCGCGAACAGCGCCGAGGCGACCAGCGCCACCGGCCACTGGATGAATCCGGAGCCGATGCCTTCATGGGCGAGAATGCCGACCGCATAGCCGCCGATCCCGAGATAGGCGGCGTGGCCGAAACTCATCATGCCGCCATAGCCCATGATGAGATTGAGGCTGGCCGCCGCCAGCGCATAGATGATGATGCGGGTCAACAGCGTCAGCCCGAAGACGTTGCCGCTGAGCGTGGTGTAGACCGGCAACAGCAGCAGGCCGGCGACTACCAGCGCCATGATGACGTTGCGGGCGTTGAGCGAAGCGATCATCGGCGGCCGGCCGGAAACAGCCCCTCCGGCCGCACCACCAGCACGATGGCCATCAGCAGATAGATGAGCATCGAGGAGAGCGCGGGGGCTGCCGTGGAGGCGGCGGTAGAACTCAGGACCTGCCGCAGCAAATCGGGCAGGAAGGCGCGGCCCAGCGTATCGATCATGCCGACGAAGATCGCGGCCAGGAACGCGCCGCGGATCGAGCCGATGCCGCCAATGACGATAATGACGAAGGCGAGGATCAGGATGTTCTCGCCCATCCCGATCTGTACCGTGAGGATCGGCGCCTGCATCAGCCCGGCGAGACCGGCCAGCGCCGCGCCGAGGCCGAACACCAGCGTGTAGAGCAGCTTGATGTTGATGCCGAGCGCGCCGATCATTTCGCGGTTCGACGCGCCGGCGCGGATCAGCATGCCGATCCGGGTCCGCATCACCACGAAATAGAGCAGCAGCGCGACCACCAGCGCCACCACGATGATGGCGAGGCGGTAGGCGGGATAATACACGCCGGGCATGATCTGAAACGGCACCGTCAGCCAGGGCGGCAGCGGCAGGGACAGGCCCGCCGGCCCCCAGATCAGCCGCACCGCGTCATTGAAGAACAGGATCAGCCCGAACGTCGCCAGCACATGATCGAGATGATCGCGGCCGTAGAGATGCCGCAGCGCGACGAATTCGAGCAGAACGCCGAGCAACAGCGTGGCGCCGAGCGCCAGCATCGCGCCGAGGACAAAATTCCCGGTCCACGCCACGAAGGTCGCCGCGAAATAGGCGCCCATCATGTAGAGCGAGCCGTGCGCCAGATTGACGAAGTCCATGATGCCGAACACCAGCGTCAATCCCGCCGCCAGCAGAAACAGCAGCAGACCGAACTGGAGCCCGTTCAGGAATTGTTCGACGACGAGCAGCATGGAAGCTCTAGGTGAGTCGGGAAGTCATCTGATTGCAGAGTAAGTTGCAAGACCTGCGCCGGAAAGTGAAACAGCGGCAGCGCGTGAGCGCCGCCGCCGTCTTGAACAGGATCCCGGATCACTTCATCGGGCATTTGTCGTGGAACTTGTCCTGGCTGTCCTTGATGATGGTGGCGACGGTCTTCAGCGCGAGCGAGCCGTCGGCGTCCTTCACCACGTCCTGCAGATAGAAGTTCTGGATCGGCATGTGGTTCTTGCCGAACTTGAACGCACCGCGCACCGATTTGAAATTGGCCTTCTCCATCGCCGCCTTCATCTCGTCCTTCTTCGAGATGTCGCCCTTCACCGCCACCACCGCGCTGTTGATCAGCTGCGCGGCGTCATAGGACTGCGCGCCGTAAAAGGTCGGGCGCAGGCCGGTGTACTTCTTGCGGTAGTCGGCGACGAACTTCTTGTTCTCCTCGTTGGGCAGGTCGTTGACCCACTGCTGGGCACCGGGAACGCCGAGCGCGTTCTCCTTCTGCAGCGGCAGCGACAGCTCGTCGATGGTAAACGCCGTGTAGAGCGGCATCTGCGCCTTCAGGCCGGCCTGGGCATACTGGTTGAGGAACTGGACGCCGGCGGCACCCGGATAGAACACGAAGATCGACGCCGCGCCGGACGCGCGCGCCTTCGACAGCTCGGCGGAGAAGTCGAGCTGGCTCGGCCACACCGTATATTCCTCGCCCTTGATCTCGCCCTTGAACGTGCTCTTGACGCCGGCCAGCATGTCCTTGCCGGCGGCGTAATTCGGGCCGATCAGGAACACCGACTTGACGCCCTTCTGGTTCATGTATTCGCCCATCGCCTGCGGGGTCTGGTCGTTCTGCCACGAGGTCGAAAACACGTAAGGCGAGCACAGCTCGCCTGCGACTTGCGACGGACCGGCATTGGCAATGACCATCATCGTCTTCGAATCCACGACGGTCTTCAGCGACGCCAGCAGCACGTTCGACCAGATATAGCCGGCGATGAAGTCGACCTTGTCGGACTGGATCAGCTTCTCGGTCTTCTGCTTGCCTACATCAGGCTTCTGCCCGTCGTCTTCGTAGATCACCTCGACCGGCTTTCCGCCCATCTTGCGGCCGATGTGATCGAGCGCGAGCTCGAACGAATTGCGCATGTCGTTGCCGATCACGGCGGTTGGACCGCTGAAGGTCGAGACAAACCCGATCTTGATGGTGTCAGCCGCGACCGCGGGGTTTGCCAGCGCCAGAACCGTAGCGCCCGTCAGCCAGAATGCCGTTCTCATATTCGTTCCCTCCTCACTAAAGACGTTGCCGTCAGTCAAATGCTTTTCCCCGTTCGAACAGCCCTCTTCGTTCCGTTCCCGGGTCTCACTCTCTTAGGTGACGTGTTTTGTGCGCGAAATTGCAGGTCTGCAGCAAGCCTGAACCGGCAGCCCCTTCTTAGAACCTTCGGCCGAACGCAGGCATTCATGCAGCATAATTCGTATCTGTTGACGATGGCAAGAATTATAGTTCAGGACGCCGGCGCATGGGAAGACGCCGCTGCCGCCGGCCGGAATGGCGGGACGGCCGGCGGCGGAGGCCGATTTTCGGTCCCTCGCGCGGACCGGACCTTGCGCATTTTACCCCCATTTAACGCATTGTCGCCGGACTCGCTCGCGGATGGAGAACCCCAATGTTGATCGGCGAAGACGCTGCGCGCGCAAAATGGTTTCCCTACGTGCGCGTCGACAACAACAACCGTCACCACAACATCATGACCGACGGCTTTCAGAACTCGGAAAAGATGTATCACTGCATCGCCGACGACTGCATGGGCTGGCGCCAGTACCACCTGTCGCACTTCAAGGGCAGCGGCGAAGGGCTGCAGGCTCACGGCTATTGCGGCTATGCGGGCAAGCCTGAACTCGATTAGGGACTTGGGACTTGGGACTTGGGACTTGGGACTTGGGACTTGGGACTTGGGACTTGGGACTTG
>JAYSPJ010000766.1:0-3891 GCA_043722155.1 Bradyrhizobium sp. | reverse complement strand
TGCCAATCTGGACTCGCCGGCTCCCGATTTTCTGAGGATGGCGCTTGAACTCGGTGCAACCCGCTGCCTGCGAAAGCCGTTCACGCCGGTGGCGCTGCTGACCGTGATCAACGAGGGCATGGCGGAAGCGCAGTCCCGTTTCGCGAGCGTCGTTCAGTTGAGATAGCAGCCCCGCCTGTTGCAGAGGGTGGGCGGCGCCGGGACCCAACAAGATGCTTCGGAACCCCCTGCCGGCTGAAGTCGCGGAAGCGCAGGTTTGCCGGGCCAGACGGATGGAGATCCTCGGTCTGCTGACCGGCGGCATGTATCTGCCCCGTGCAACCGGCGCCGTTCGGTAGTCGCCGGAAGCAATTGATTCGTGCCGCGCTCGCAGCGTGACGCCCGTAATTCCCCGGACTGCGGGGCCGAAAAGTTTCTCGGATCGCTGAAATCGTTGTGCTGCAGCGGTTAGTGCCGCGTCGTCGTGGCGAAAACCGTTCCGCAAGTCATTTGGCGTGACGCCGTTTTCCTGCGTTTCTGGGTATTTGTACGGAGCCACTATTTAACGAACAGGTCACACGCGGGGGAACAGTGTGGCCCGTCGCCGAAGAATAAGCGGCGTCGCGTAAAAGTGTAACATCCAGAAGGATCAAACAGTATGTCCGGCATTGTTCTCTCGTCCTCCGTTCGCCAGAATTTGCTCTCACTGCAGTCGACCGCCGATCTGCTCGCCACCACGCAGAGCCGCCTCTCGACCGGCAAGAAAGTGAACACCGCGCTCGACAACCCCACCAACTTCTTCACCGCCCAGTCGCTCGATGGCCGCGCCAGCGACATCAGCAACCTGCTCGACGGCATCGGCAACGGCGTGCAGGTTCTGCAGGCCGCCAACACCGGCATCACCTCGCTCTCCAAGCTGGTCGATACCGCCAAGTCGATCGCCAACCAGGCGCTGCAGACCACGGTCGGCTACTCGACCAAGTCCAACGTCTCGGCCACGGTTTCCGGCGCCACCGCGCTCGATCTGCGCGGCACCACGACCTTCACCAGCGCGACCGCCTTCAGCAACGTGCTGTATTCCGGCGCTGCCGGCGGCACGACTGCGGCGGGCGCAGGCTTGACCCTCGGCGGGCTTTCCGGCGCGCTGACGGGAACTGTGGTCAACAACAACGCCACCGTGCCTGCCGCCATCACCACTGCGACCCTGCTCAACAACACCGGTGGTGCTGCTCCGGGCCTTGGAACTGCGGTTGTTGCCGACGGCGACAGCTTCACGGTCAACGGCAAGACCATCACCTTCAAGGCGGGTGCGGCTCCCTTGGCCGCTGCTGCTCCGACCGGTTACGGCATTGACGCCGCCGCCGCCAACGTCGCGACCGACGGCAACGGCAACTCGCTGATCTATATCGGCGCCAGCTCGACAACCTCGACCGCGACGGTCGGCGACGTTCTGCGGGCGATCGATCTCGCCAGCGGCGTGCGTTCATCGGTCATCGCCTCCGGCGCTGCAACGACTTCGACCAACGCCGGCCAGACCGTCTCCTCGATCACTGCCGGCGCGGTCAGCCTGCAGACTTCGACCGGTGGCGATCTCAGCGTCAGCGGCAAGGCCGACTTCCTCAAAGCCTTCGGTCTCACCACGGCGCTCGGTTCGGGCATCACCACGGTCGGTGCGACCCGTACCACCAGCGCTGCGACGGCCGGCAATCTGATCGCCGACGGCTCGACGCTGAACGTCAACGGCAAGACCATCACCTTCCGCAACGCCCCGACCCCGCTTGCAGCCAATGTCGCATCCGGCTCTGGCGTCAGCGGCAACATCGTTACCGACGGCAGCGGCAACTCGACGGTCTTCCTGCAGTCGGCGACGATCACCGACACGCTGAAGGCGATCGATATCGCCACCGGCGTCCGGACCGCGACGATCGCCAGCGGCGCCGCGACGGTTGCCACCGCCACCGGCCAGACCGCCTCGTCGGTCAACGTCAGCGGCGTGGTCAATCTGAGCACCGGCACCAACGCTGACCTGGCCATCACCGGCACGGGCAACGCACTCTCCGTGCTCGGCCTCACCGGCGCCACCGGCACCGATACCAACTTCTCGGCGTCTCGTACCGCCGGCGCAGGCGGCATCAACGGCAAGACGCTGAGCTTCACGTCGTTCAACGGCGGCACCGCGGTCGACGTCACCTTCGGCGACGGCACCGGCGCTACCGTCAAGACGCTGGACCAGCTCAACACCAAGCTGCAGGCCAACAACCAGACCGCGACCATCGACTCGACCGGCAAGCTGACGATCTCGGCAACCAACGACTACGCTTCCTCGACCCTCGGGTCGGTGGCTTCGGGTGGCGTGATCGGCGGCACGGTGACTTCGGCGCTGGCGTTCTCCACGGCATCGGCTCCGGTCGTCGACGCGTCGGCGCAGTCGGTTCGCAGTAACCTGGTGAAGCAGTACAACGACATCCTGGCCCAGATCACCAGCACGGCCCAGGACGCTTCGTTCAACGGCGTCAACCTGCTCGGAGGCGACCAGCTCAAACTGACCTTCAACGAGACCGGCAAGTCCACGTTGAACATCACCGGCGTCAATTTCAACGCGGCCGGTCTCGGCCTCGCCAACCTCTCCAGCGGCACCGACTTCATCGATAACGCCGCCACCAACAAGGTCATCTCCAACCTGACCAGTGCCACCAGCCTGCTGCGTACCCAGGGCTCCGCCTTGGGTTCGAACCTCTCGATCGTGCAGATCCGTCAGGATTTCTCCAAGAACCTGATCAACGTGCTGCAGACCGGCTCGTCCAACCTGACGCTGGCCGACACCAACGAGGAAGCGGCCAACAGCCAGGCGCTGTCGACCCGCCAGTCGATCGCGGTGTCCGCGCTGTCGCTCGCCAACCAGTCGCAGCAGAGCGTGCTGCAGCTGCTCCGCTAACTCCGGCGGCGAAAACAACCATCAAGGCGGCGGGGGAAACCCCGCCGCGACTACCCAGCTAGCCGTTGCCGTATCCTGAAAGGAGACAGTCATGCCGCTAAGAGTCGAACTGAAGCCGTTTGAACGTATCGTCATCGGCGAAACCGTCCTCATCAATTCCGGCACCCGCACCTCGTTCCTGGTCGACGGCGAAGCGCCGATCCTTCGCGAGAGGGATACCGTGACCGCGGAGACCGCCAACACGCCGGTCAAGCGGCTCTATTTCTGCCTTCAGATGATGTATCTGAAAAACGACATTCCGCGTTACCGGACTTCCTATCTCGGCTTTCTCAAGGATCTGCGGGAAACCCTTCCGGGCTCGCGCGAACGGATCGATGCCGCCAACGCCCATGTTTCGAGCGGTGCTCTCTACAAGGCGCTCAAGGAAATCAGGAAGCTGATGAAGCTCGAAGAAGAGCAGCTGGCGGCCTGAGGCCGTTCAAGCCTGCTTTCGCGGAGCCGCCTTCGAGCTCCCGTCGACCAGGAAACGCCAATGCGCCGCGAGGAGGAGGTGTCCGTGATCGATGCCCGTGGCAGCCGTCGCCGATTCGTTTTCCCCACAGCCGACCTTCCGGCGCCCGGTTCTTCCGTATTTGAACGGAGCATAAAATTAACGTGGCTGTGAAACCGTTGGGGTTATCCGTTGCAGGCAAGACTATCCGATGAACTCCCTCAGGCGCCGCCACTGACGCAGTCCGATATGCGCCGCTCGAAACAATGCCGGTCCTCCGGGCCGCCATGTCTTATACATCTAACGGTCGATGGAAGACCGTCATGCAACCTTTTGGAAGGCGTATTCCGATGGACGATCTTTTGCGGGAGTTCCTGACGGAGACCAACGAGAGCCTGGATACGGTCGATAATCAGTTGGTGCGGTTCGAGCAGGATCCGAACAACGCCAAGATTCTGGATAATATTTTCCGGCTGGTTCACACCAT
>JAYSPJ010000765.1:0-2800 GCA_043722155.1 Bradyrhizobium sp. | reverse complement strand
GAGGCCGAGCGCCCTGGCGGTTTTCAGATTGACTATGAGATCGAACTTGGTCGGCTGCTCGACCGGAAGTTCGCCGGGCCTCGCGCCACGCAAGATCTTGTCGACGTAGTCTGCGGAACGGCGGAACATATCCGAGAAGTTGGGCCCATAGGACATCAGCCCTCCTGCTCTGACATATGCCTGGTCGCCAGACACCGTCGGCAGCCTTGCTGCATTCGCCATGCCAAGGATACGAATTCGATTGGTGTTGACGAGCGGATCATAACCACAGACGTAAAGCGCATCTGCTCCGGCCTTGAAGGAAGAGAAGGCCGGTTCGATATCCTCCTCGCGGCGGATTTCCAGTTTGGCCACCTCGTAGCCGAGAGCGCGAGCCGTCGTCTCGACCTCGGCCATCTCTACCACGGAGGCGGGATAGGCGGCGTTGGCCAGGATGGCCAAACGGTGAAGGCCGGGGATGACCTCACGCAGCAATCCGAGTCGCTTGCCGGCGACATCGGCCGCCTGCAACGACAGGCCGGTGACATTTCCGCCTGGCCGCGCCAAGCTCGCGACATGGCCACTGCCGACCGGGTCGGCCCCAATGGCGAATACGATCGGAATGGTCGATGTGGCCTGCTTTACAGCCCTCACAGCGGCACCCGACGTTACGATGACATCAACCTTGAGACGGACGAATTCCGCCGCGATCTCATCGAACCGCTCGTTGCGGCCTTCCGCCCAGCGAAACTCGATCGCAACCGTCCGGCCGTCGACCCATCCCAATTCGCTCAACCGCTGCACAAAGGCGGCCGTATACGGTTTCCAGATTGGGGCCGCGGGTGTCCCCAGGAACCCGACCGTCGGCACTTTGCCCGTCTGCGCATGCGCGGCAAGCGGCACACTCGCTACGGCGCCACCGACCATCGCGAAGAACTCCCGCCGCTTCATTCGATGACCTCATCGGCGCTAGTCATTAGTCCGGGGGGTATCTCAATTCCGAGAGTCTTGGCCGTCTTGAGGTTGATCACGAGCTCGAACTTGGTCGGCAGGAGAACCGGCAGCTCGCTCGGTTTGGCGCCCTTGAGGATGCGCCCGACATAAACGCCGGCCTGGCGATAGCCATCGGCGATACTGGTGCCGTAGCTCATCAGACCGCCCGCCGGCAGAAACTCGCGCTGCGCATAGATCGCGGGAATCGACTGGCGCGCCGCCGCGGCAACGATCCGTTCACGGCGGCTGCTCAGAAACGAGTCGGTATTGACCAGCAACGCGGGCACTTGCCGGTGCGAGATCAACGCGAAACCCGCGTCGATCTCGGCATCGGTGCCGGCGTTCAGCACGATGAGCTTCAGTCCGAGGGCGCGGCCCGCAGCCTCGATGTCGGCCAGCTCCGGCGCGGCGACCGGATTGGCCGGATTGGCCAGCACCGCCACCGTGGTCGCGCCGGGCGCCAACGTCCGCATCATCTCCAATCGCTTGGCGCCGAGACCACCGAGGAAGAAGCTCACGCCGGTCGCGTTGCCTCCCGGCTGGTTCAGGCTCGGCACCAGACCGAGAGCGACCGGATCCCCGCCATTGGCGAAAACCACCGGGATGGATTTGGCGGCCTGGATGGCCGCCTTGGTCGCGTTGACCGCGCCGGTGGCGGCGAGCACCGCAACGTTCCGCTGCACCAGCTCCGCGGCCATTGCCGGAAGCCGCTCGTATTGGCCTTCCGCCCAGCGCTCCTCAATGGTGACGTTCTGACCCACCACGAAGTCCTGCGATGCGAGGCCGCGGGTAAAGCCTGCGATGCGCTGGGCGAACAGCGCACGCGTCCCACTGTCGATCCATCCGATCACGGGCATCGCGGCTCTCTGCGCGGTCGCGGGCCGTGACCAGGTCGCGGCTGCCGCGCCGCCAACGGCCAGAATGAATTCGCGTCGCTTCATTCGATCACCTCGTCGGCTTGGGCAAGCAACATCGGCGGCACGTCGAGACCGATCGCCTTGGCTGTCCTGAGGTTGACAACGGTCGCATATCTGGTCGGGCCCTGAACCGGCAGATCGCTCGGCTTTTCGCCACGCAGGATTCGGTCGACGTAGGATCCCGCCTGGCGGAACGGCTCGATCGGGTCAGCGATGCCGTAGGATATGAGACCGCCCGCTCTGGTGTAAACACGCTCGGGATAAATCCCGGGCAAGCGATGGCGGATGGCCAGCGCAATGAGCAGATCGCGGTTGCGCAGTATCGTCGATCCCGGCGCAATCATGAAGCCGCTGTCGGGCGTGCGGCCGTTGGCTTCCATCACGCGCTCGATGTCGGCGGCGCTCGCGACCAGGCCGGGCCCGACTTCAACCGCAAGCGACGGCGCCACGGCTTCGACCGGCCGCAAGAAGTAGTCCAGCGGAGTGGTCCTGGGGTCGATCATCAGCACCGCACGCCTGAGCCCGGGCGACATCTCCTTGAGCATGGCAAGCCACTTGCCCGAAAGATCCGCGTCGTACAGCAGCATCCCCGTCAGATTGCCTCCCGGTCGCGGCAGACTGGCCACGAAGCCCGCTCCGACAGGGTCGGAAACGTTTACAAACACCACGGGGATGGTGCGGGTTTCCTGCTGAACGGCTGTCACGACTCCGGTCGACTGCGCGAAAATCACATCCGGCTGCAGGGCAACCAGTTCCCTGGCGAGCGCCCCGAATTTATCGACGCCACCGCCGCCAAAGCGGTAGTCGATGCGCAGATTTCGGCCGTCCTCCCAGCCATGCCGGTTGAGGCTCTGCTCGAAACCCTCGCGCCGCGCCTTCTGCTCCGGATCGTCGGCAGCAAGCGGCATGAG
>JAYSPJ010000764.1:0-1961 GCA_043722155.1 Bradyrhizobium sp. | reverse complement strand
CCGCCAGCAGCCGGTTGCGCACCTGCTCGATCGGATCCTGATCGTGGCGGACCTTGTCGACCTCCTCGCGGGTACGGTATTTCGCCGGGTCCGACATCGAATGGCCGCGGTAGCGGTAGGTCTGCATTTCCAGGATGAACGGTCCCTTGCCGGCGCGGCACCATGCGACCGCGCGGTCGCCGGCGTCCTTCACCGCGCGGACATCCATACCGTCGATCTGTTCGCCGGGAATGTTGAAGGAGATGCCGCGCTTGGAAAAATCGGTTTGCGCGGAGGCGCGCGTCACCGACGTGCCCATGGCGTAGCGGTTGTTCTCGATGATGTAGATGACGGGCAGCTTCCACAGCTCCGCCATATTGAAACTTTCATAGACCTGGCCCTGGTTCGAGGCGCCGTCGCCGAAATAGGCCAGACTGACGAAATCATTGCCGCGGTAGCGGTTGGCGAAGGCGAGACCCGTGCCCAGCGACACCTGCGCGCCGACGATGCCGTGGCCGCCGAAGAAATTCTTCTCCTTGCTGAACATGTGCATGGAGCCGCCCTTGCCCTTGGAATAGCCGCCATGGCGCCCGGTCAGTTCGGCCATCACACCCTTGGCTTCCATGCCGCAGGCCAGCATGTGCCCGTGGTCGCGGTACCCGGTTATGACCTGATCGCCCTTCTTCAGGGCCATCTGCATGCCGACCACGATGGCTTCCTGGCCAATGTAGAGGTGGCAGAAGCCGCCGATCGCGCCCATTCCGTAGAGCTGGCCGGCCTTTTCCTCGAAGCGCCGGATCAGCAGCATGTCGCGCAGTGCGCTAAGCTCCTGTTCCCTGGTGAAGTCAGGAGGATTGTCGGAGCCGTTTCCTTTTTCCTGGCCCTTTTCCTGTCCCGTTTCCTTTGTGACGCTTTTTTTCGGTACGGCCATGGCAATTCCGGATGAGAGAACGAATAGCCCTCTCTATCCCAACTCAAACCGCCATGAAAGGATTGCGTGACGGCGCCAAAATTTCGCTATGCCGCACTGCAACGCGGCGACATTTTCGAAATCGATTTCGCGACTTTTTGAAATTTGCGGCTGCACGGTCGTTATCCAGAGGCGCGAGCCGCCTTCGGCGATCCTCGAAGAATGAGTTCGCGGCCCATTCTTCGAGGCGCGCGAGAGCGCGCACCTCAGAATGACGGCAGTGTCACTTCGGCTTGACCGTCCGGACCAGATCGCGCGGATTGGCGTAATCGAGCTGATAGCGCGCGCGCTCGTCCAGCATGTCGGGGTCGACCCGGTCGGACCGGAGCAGCGACACCCGCTGCTCGCCCTCGAGGCGTTCGCGCTTCAGACGCGCCAGTTCCGACGTCAGCGCGATGATCTCCTGATCGAGTTCCTGCCGTGCGTTCAGCCCATACTTGCCGGTATAGGCGTTGACGCCGAAATAGCCGACCATCGCCGCCGCCATCGTATAGAGGGCAAGCCCGGTGAGCAGGGATTTGAGTCGGGAGCGCGAGACCATGCCTCGACGATGCGACGGCCCGGTTAACACAATCCTAAGACCCCGGGCCGTCCAGCGCTTCGCCGGCCTATTTGTTCTGCTTCTCGACGAACGCGGCAAAGGCGTCGATGTACTGCTGCAGCACCTTCTGCACCGGTTCCTTGGTGAGCTGGCCCTTGTCGTCGAAGGCGTCGCCGACGCCGTTGAGGTAGATTTCAGGCTGTCCCATGATCGGGCCCGCAATGCCCGGCATGATGTTCTGCAGGTGTTTGACCGCGCTGACGGCGCCGAGCGCACCCGGCGAATTGCCGACAATGCCGATCGGCTTGCCGAGGAATGAGCTCTTGCCGTAGGGCCGCGACCCGACATCGATGGCGTTCTTCAACACGCCGGGAATCGACCGGTTGTATTCGGGCGTGACGAACAACACGCCGTTCGACTTCTGCAGCTTGTCGCGAAACGCCAGCCAGTCGGCCGGCGGGGCCGCTTCCA
>JAYSPJ010000763.1:0-10618 GCA_043722155.1 Bradyrhizobium sp. | reverse complement strand
GAGCGTGGCATCGTCCGCGCGCCGCACGGCGGGCAGCAGCGAGAGCTCGGCCATCTCCATCGAGGTTTTGTAAGTGTCGGCGCTGTAGCCGAAGGCACCAGCCATGCCGCAGCAACTGGACTCGATGGTTTCGATGTCCAAGCCGGGGATCAGCCGAAGTACCTGCTCGACCGGCGTGAACGCGCCGAATGATTTCTGGTGACAATGGCCATGCACCACAGCTTTCGCGGCGACCGGTCCGAGCGGCAGAGAGAGGCGGCCGGCTTCGGCCTCGCGAACCAGAAACTCCTCGAAGAGCAGGGCATTCGCGCTGACGCTCTTGGCCGATGCGTCCGATCGGAGCGACAGCAATTCGTCGCGCAGCGTCAACAGACAGCTCGGCTCGAGGCCAACGATCGGGACGCCGCGCGCGGCGAACGGCGCATAGGTTGCGACTAGCCGGTCGAGTTCGGCGCGGGCGTGATCGACCAGCCCGGCCGAGAGAAACGTTCGCCCGCAGCACAACGGCCTGCCTCGATCCGCCGGCTTTGGAATGTGGACGCGGTATCCGGCCTCGACCAGCACGCGCAGCGCGGCGTCGAGATTTTCGCGCTCATAGGCGCGATTGAAAGTGTCGGCGAACAGCACGACTTCGCGGCCGTCGGCCGGGCCGGTCGCTTCGACGTCCGACTTGAACACATCGCGCCTCCATTCCGGCAGAGCGCGCTGCGCGCTGATACCGGCGAATTTCTCGAACAATTTTCGCAGCAACGGGCTGTTGTTGCGAAGATTGGCGAGGGGCGCGAAGCGCGAGGCCAGCGCCGCGTAATGCGGGAGATAACCTACCAGCCGGTCCCTGAGCGAAAGCCCGTGTTTTGCCGCCCGGGCCGCCAGCACCTCGATCTTCATCTTGGCCATGTCGACGCCGACAGGGCATTCGTGGCGGCAGGCCTTGCAGGACACGCAAAGTTCGAGGGTGTCCGCCATTTCGTCCGATGCCAGCGCGTCCGGGCCCAGCTGGCCGGAGATCGCCAGCCGCAAGGTGTTGGCCCGGCCTCGCGTGACGTCCTTCTCGTTGCGGGTGACGCGATAGGACGGACACATCACGCCGCCTTCGAGCTTGCGACAGGCGCCGTTGTTGTTGCACATCTCGACCGCGCCCTGGAAGCCGCCGCCAGCGCCGGGATACGCCGACCAGTCCAGCGCCGTCTTCAGCTCAGTGACGCGGTAGTCCGACGGATAGCGAAACAGCGAACGGTCGTCCATTCGGGGAGCATCGACGATCTTGCCGGGATTGAGCACATTGCCCGGATCGAAGCGCTGCTTGACCTCCCGGAAGTCAGCGATGATGCGTGGGCCGAACATCGCCTCGTGAAATTCCGAGCGCACCAGGCCGTCGCCGTGCTCGCCGGAATGCGAGCCCTTGTATTCGCGCACCATCGCGAAGGTTTCTTCGGCGATGGCGCGCATCGCCTTGACGTCCTTCTCCAGTTTCAGGTTGAGCAGCGGGCGCACATGCAGGCAGCCTTCGGAGGCATGCGCATACATGGTGCCGCGGGTGCCGTGCCTGGCAAAGATCTCGTTGAGCCGTGCGGTATAGTCGGCGAGATGCGGCAGCGGCACGGCGCAATCCTCGACGAAGGAGACCGGCTTGCCCTCCTGCTTCATCGACATCATGACGTTGAGGCCGGCGGCGCGGAACTCGGCGATGCCCGTTTGCAGCGCGGGTTCTGTGATTTCGACCACGCCGCCCCATTTGTGTTGCGGCTGGTTCCACCCAAAACCGAGATCGGCCATCAGTTCGCCGAGCTGCTTCAATCGCCCAAGGTTTTCGGCCTGATCCTCCTCGGCGAATTCGACGATCAGCACGGCATCGGGATCGCCGCGCACGGCGGTGCCGATGATGGGCTGGAACATCGCGATCTCGCGCCCCAGCGCCAGCATGGTGCGGTCCACAAGTTCGACCGCGATCGGGCGTAGTTTTACCAGATGCTGGGCGGCGTTCATTGCTTCGTAGAAACTGCCGAAGTGGCAGACGCCGAGCACCTTGTTGCGGATCACTGGCCACAGTTTCAATTCGACCTGGGTGGTGAAGGCCAGCGTGCCTTCGGAGCCGACCAGCAGATGCGCCATGTTGTTGGGCGCATTGCGCGGCACCAGCGCATCGAGATTGTAACCGCCGACCCGGCGCTGCACCTTTGGAAATTTTTCGGCGATCTCAGCGGCCTCGCGCGCGCCGAGATCCAGCATGGCGCGAAACAACTCAAAGCCACCGTCGCCGGAATTCACTGACGCCAGATCGCGCGGCACCTCGCCGAAATGCATGAGGGTGCCGTCGGCCAAGGCGGCATCCATCGACAGCGTGTTGTCGCGCATGGTGCCGTAGCGCAGCGAACGGCCGCCGCAGGAATTGTTGCCGGCCATGCCGCCGATGGTGGCGCGGGAAGCGGTGGAGACATCGACCGGAAACCACAGTCCGTATTTTCTCAGTTGCCGGTTGAGGTCGTCGAGCACGATGCCCGGCTCGACCACGCAGCTGCGGTTCTCGACGTCGAGCGAGACGATGCGGTTGAGGTGTTTGGAGAAGTCGACGACGATGCCGTGATTGACAGTCTGGCCGCATTGCGAAGTGCCGCCGCCGCGCGGCGTGACGATCCGGCCGTCGGCGCTGATAATCGAAAGCGCCCTCAGCGCCTCGTCCATGGTCCGGGGAATCACGACCCCGGCGGGCATCACCTGATAAAACGACGCGTCGGTTGCGTAACGGCCGCGGTTGAACGGGTCGAAAAAGACGTCACCCGCAATCTCCCGGGCCAGACGCGCGGCAAGGGCGCTGTTTTCAGCCGAATTTGGGGACTTTTCGGCCCGCGTAGCCGCCATCGGTTCAATCTCGTGTGATGCCCTTCATCTCTTGCATCCCGGCTTTCGCCTTGGCAAGGCAAAGGCTCGCTCGGTTATGCATTGACGGGGCGCGCCGGGCGCGGGACAAGCCCGCCGAATAGTGATATTCGAGCGGCTCGCGAAGCCAGAATACCCCCGGGAAGGACGCCATATGACCCTGCACACTGGTAGGCATTTTCTCCAGATTCCAGGCCCGACCAACGTGCCCGACCGGGTATTGCGGGCGATGGACATGCCGACCCTGGATCATCGCGGTCCCGAATTCGCCGAATTGGGTCATGCCGTACTGGCGGGCTGCCAGCGCGTGTTCCGGACCAAGCAGCCGGTCATCATCTATCCGGCGTCGGGAACCGGCGCCTGGGAAGCGGCGATCGTCAATACGCTGTCGCCCGGCGACAAGGTGCTGATGGCCGAGACGGGCCAGTTCGCGGTGCTGTGGCGCGGCATTGCCGAGAAATTCAAGCTCGAGGTCGAATTCCTTGCCACCGACTGGCGGCACGGGGCCGACGTCGAGCAGATCGAGGCCAGGCTTGCCGCCGATCGTGAGCACAAGATCAAGGCCGTGTGTGTGGTGCACAACGAGACCTCGACCAGCTGCGTCACCCATCCGTTTGAGGTTCGCAAGGCCCTCAATCGCACCAACCACCCCGCGCTGCTGATGGTCGATACCATTTCAGGTCTGGCCTCGCTGGAATACGAGCACGACGCCTGGGGTATCGATATCTCGGTCGGCGGATCGCAGAAGGGCATGATGCTGCCGCCGGGGCTGAGCTTCAACGCGGTCTCGGAAAAGGCGCTGGCGGCCTCGAAGGCGAACACCTCGATGCGGTCCTACTGGGACTGGCACGAGATGATCGCGATCAACAAGCTCGGTACCTTCCCCTATACGCCGGCGACCAACCTGCTGTTCGCGCTGAAGGAGGCGATCGCGATGCTGGAGGAGGAGGGGCTCGACAACGTGTTCGCCCGCCACATGCGTCATGGCGCCGCCACCCGCGCCGCGGTCAAGGCATGGGGCCTCGATCTCGTGTGCCTCGATCCGCACGCCTATTCGCCGGCGCTGACCGCCGTGATGGTTCCGGACGGCCATGATGCCGACGCCTTGCGCAAGGTGATCCTGGAAAACTTCGACATGTCGCTCGGCACCGGTCTCGGCAAGCTCAAGGGCAAGGCGTTCCGGATCGGCCACATCGGACATTTCAACGATTTGATGCTGATGGGCACGCTGGCGGGTGTCGAGATGGGTCTCGATCTCGCCAAGGTTCCGCATCGCAGCGGCGGCGTGCTCTCCGCCATGGAGGTCCTGAAGGGGCGCGACGTGGTGCCGATGCCGAAATCCAAGACGGCGGTTGCCTGAACAAGACGAAAGCCTTCCGAAGCGCGCGCGAGCCTCCGGCGCGCTTCGGCTTTGCTGCCCCTGCGGCAGAACGCAGTTCCAACAACAGAAAGAGCGTGCGATGAACGCCCCGGTAGCAGCCACCGAAGACCTGATCTATACGATCGACAACGGCATTGCCCACCTGACCTTCAATCGCCCGCAGGCGCGCAACGCGCTGACCTTTGCGATGTACGAGCAGATGGCGACGATCTGCGAGACCGTGAACGCCGACCGCTCGATCAAGGCGATGATCCTCACCGGGTCCGGCGACAAGGCGTTCGCGTCCGGCACCGACATTTCGCAGTTCCGCGCCTTCAAGACCGCGGAGGATGCGCTCGAATATGAGGAGCGGATCGATCGCGTGCTGGGCGCGCTGGAAAAAGTCCGGGTGCCGACGATCGCGGCCATCGCGGGCGCCTGCACCGGCGGCGGAGCGGGAATCGCCGCCTGCTGCGACATCAGGATCGGCACAGCGACGACGCGGATCGGGTTTCCGATCGCGCGCACGCTCGGCAATTGCCTGTCGATGTCCAATATCAGCCGGGTCGTCGCGCTGGTCGGGCCGGCACGGACCAAAGACCTGATCTTTACCGCGCGGCTGATCGAGGCGCCAGAGGCATTGGCACTCGGTCTACTCAACGAAGTGGTGCCAGACGTTCCGACGCTGCAGCGCCGCGCCGCTGAAACCGCAAAGCTGATTGCCGGCCACGCGCCGATCACGATGGAAACCGCCAAGGAAGCGGTGCTCCGCATCCGCCGTACGCTGTCGCGCGAGGAGGGCCGGGATCTGATCCTGCGCGCCTATATGAGCGAGGATTTCCGCGAGGGCATGGACGCCTTCCTCAACAAACGCACGCCGGACTGGAAGGGCAAATAGCTCCAGAAGCGATCGGACGGCGGTGCTGGCCGGCGCCGTCTTTTCCTCGACGATTCAGGCCAAAGTCATAACGGCCCGGACCTGCTTGAACTTGCCGCCGTAACCCCGCACAATGGCGCCCAACAGGCTAGGCGCGATTCAGCCGGGCCGAACCAAGACATAGGGATGAAGCACGTGCGAAACACCATCAAAGCCACGGCCGCGCTGGCGGCCATGCTCATGACCGCGCCGGCGATCGCCGCCTGGGAGCCGACCAAGCCCGTTGAAATCGTGGTGGCGGCCGGAGCCGGCGGCGCATCCGACCAGATGGCGCGGATGATGCAGGCTGCGATCCAGAAAAACAATCTGATGAAACAGCCGATGGTGGTGTCGCTCAAGGGCGGCGCTTCCGGCGCCGAGGCGCTGATGTACATGAAGTCCAGCGAGGGCGACGCCAACAAGGTGCTGATCGCCTATTCGCTGATCTACATGCTGCCGCTGTCGGCCAAGATTCCGTTCAACTGGCGTGACCTGACGCCGGTGTCGGTTGTGGCGATGGATCAATTCGTGTTGTGGGACAATGCCGCCGGGCCGAAAACCGTGAAGGAATTCATTGCCGCCGCCAAGGCTGCCGCTTCGCCGTTCAAGATGGGCGGCACCGGCTCCAAGCGTGAGGATCATGTCCTCACCATTTTCATGGAACAGAAGACCGGCGCGAAATTCTCCTATCTGCCCTACAAGTCCGGCGGCGAGGCGGCGACGCAGCTGGTCGGCAATCATACCGAAGCCAACGTCAACAATCCCAGCGAGAATCTCGAGGTCTGGCGCGCCGGCCAGGTCCGCGCGCTCTGCGTCTTCGACAAGGAGCGGATCTCCTACAAGACCAAGGTGACCGAGACGCAGTCGTGGAACGATATCCCGACCTGCAAGGAAGAGGGGCTCGACGTCCAGTATCTGATGCTGCGCGCCATGTTCCTGCCGGGCAAGGTGACTCCGGAACAGGTCGCGTTCTATGTCGGTCTGTTCCAGAAGGTGACGCAAACGACCGAGTACAAGGACTACATGGAAAAGCAGGCGCTGAAGCCGGTCTTCCTCACCGGCAGCGACATGATGAAATTCCTCGAGGAGGACGACAAGCTGAACGCGGCCCTGATGAACCAGGCCGGATTCGTGGGGAAGTAGACTCGCGCGGCACTGTCATGCTCCGCCACCGGCCGGCGCGAAGCGCCGCCCGGACGGCGCATGATGACGGACATTTTTGCAGCGCTCCGCGAAAGGCGGCGAACCCCTGATGTCGAATACCGAGATTGAAATTGTCGTCGACGATCCGACCGCACCGGAGGCCGACTCGCCTGCTGTGACCAGCACGCGCGTCGTCGATGTGACGGTTTCGCTGCTGCTGCTGGTGCTGGCGGCAACCCTCGGTTTCGACAACTGGCGCACCGGCATCGCCTGGGATTCCACGGGTCCGCAGGCCGGCTATTTCCCGTTCTACCTGTCGGTGATCCTTGCCGGCGCCAGCCTCTATGGCCTCGTCGCCGCCTTCCTGTCGCGCAAGGAGGCTGCGGAAACCTTCGTGACTCGCGCGCAGCTTCGCCGCGTCCTGCAGGTGTTCGTTCCGACGCTGCTGTTTTGCCTGGCCGTGCAATTTCTCGGGCTCTATGTTGCGAGCTTCGGTCTGATCGCCGCCTTCATGCGAATGGTCGGGCGGATCGCGCTGTGGAAATCGCTGCTGACGGCGTTCCTGTTCATCGCCATCATGTTCGTAACCTTCGATGTCGCGTTTGACGTCATCATGCCGAAGGGGCCGCTCGAAGCGGCCCTCGGCCGCTAGCGCCGCGCCAACCGGGATAAATCTTCGATGGAAGCTTTCGGCCTGCTCATGCACGGCTTCGCCGTCCTGCTGACGTGGAAGACATTGGCGCTGATGATGGTCGGCCTCGTACTCGGCATTTTCGTCGGCGTGTTGCCGGGGCTCGGTGGGCCGAACGGCGTCGCGATCCTGCTGCCGCTGACCTTCACCATGGACCCGACTTCGGCGATCGTGATGCTGTCCTGCATCTACTGGGGCGCGCTGTTCGGCGGCGCCATCACCTCGATCCTGTTCAATATCCCCGGGGAGGCCTGGTCGGTCGCGACCACCTTCGACGGCTATCCGATGGCGCAGCAGGGCAGGGCGGCGGAGGCGCTGACCGCGGCGTTCACGTCGTCCTTCATCGGCTCGCTGGTCGCGGTGCTGCTGATCACGTTCCTGGCGCCGATGATCTCGTCCTTCGCGCTGAAATTCGGGCCGCCGGAATTCTTCTCGGTCTACCTCTTGACCTTCTGCTCGTTCGTCGGACTCGGGCGCGAGGCCAAGCACAAGACCGTCATCTCGATGTCGCTCGGCCTGCTGCTGGCCGGCGTTGGCATGGACACGGTGTCGGGCCAGTTGCGCATGACCTTCGGTTCCAACGAGCTGTTGCGCGGCGTCAACTTCCTGGTGGCGGTAATCGGCCTGTTCGGCATCAGCGAGATCCTGCTGACCATGGAAGAGCGCCTGGCGCTGCGCGGCCATGCCGCGGGCATCAGCCTGCGTGTAGTGCTCAAGGTCTGGAGGGACCTGCCGAAATACTGGGTGACGCTGCTGCGCTCCTCCTTCATCGGCTGCTGGCTCGGCATCACGCCAGGCGGCGCGATCGCGGCTTCTTTCATGGGCTACAATCTGGCAAAGCGGTTTTCCAAGGACCCCGAGAGCTTTGGCAAGGGCCGCATCGAAGGCGTTTTCGCGCCGGAAACCGCGGCGCATGCTTCCGGCACCGCGGCGCTGCTACCGATGCTGGCGCTCGGCATTCCCGGCTCCGGCACCGCGGCGATCCTGCTCGGCGGGCTGATGGTATGGGGCCTCAACCCCGGTCCGCTGTTGTTCGTCGAGCACAAGGATTTCGTCTGGGGTCTGATCGCTTCGATGTATCTCGGCAATGTGGTCGGCCTCGTGCTGGTGCTGACCACGGTGCCGATTTTTGCGTCCATCCTGCGGGTGCCGTTCGCGGCGGTCGCGCCGATGATCGTGGTGTCCTGCGCCATCGGCGCCTACGCAATCCAGAACGCGATGTTCGACATCTGGCTGATGCTCGGCTTCGGCGTCGTCGGCTATGTCTTCAAGAAGATCGGCATTCCCTTGGCACCGTTCACCCTGGCGCTGGTGCTCGGCAACCGCGCCGAGGATGCGTTCCGGCTGTCGATGATCGGCGCCGGTGGCGACATGAAGGTGTTCTGGTCGAACGGTCTGGTCGGCTCGATCACGACGCTGGCGATCGTGCTGTTGTTCTGGCCGGTGCTCGACAAGGCGTTCGGCAGCGTTGGGCGGTTGATGCGGCCGGCGAAGGCGCCCGGCTAGCGCCTCTCGGTTCAGGTTGAATCAGAACCGGGCTCCAGTCCTTTGTTTTGACACGCTTTCTTTACGCGAAACGGTTCTCACCCCGCATCATGTGAGGGGCTGGTTTTCGCTCGAAAACGCAATGCCGCGTGGGCCGGGTTGGTCAGCTTCGGTGATTCTGTCCGGCTGTAGCTTCGGCGTGACAGGACTTTGAGCGTCAGGGAGGTATAGTTCGATTCGGATATTCCTTTAGAAGGTCGGCTCATGCAGCGGATTTTCATTGGAATCGTGGGGATCGCTTCCCTGCTCACATCTGCTGCCTTGGCCGCTGATCTTGCGCCGCGGCCCTATACCAAGGCATCCGTCGTCGTTGATCCCGGGTACGACTGGACCGGTTTCTATGCCGGCGTCAACGTCGGCTACAGCTGGGGTCGTTCCTCCGGCACGCAATCGTTCATCGACACGGTGAGCGGTGCGATACTGAATTCCAACGTCATCAAGTTCGACATGAACGGCGTCATCGGCGATGGCCAGATCGGCTACAATTGGCAGAAAGACAAATGGGTCTTCGGCCTCAAGGCCGACATCCAGGGGTCCGGCCAGAAAGGCAGCGGGAACGGCGTATGCCCGGGTGGCCCGGCCACCTCCACGACCACGACGGCGGCGGCCGTCAACGGCCCGTGTACCGTGGGGCACATTGGTGACACGGTTCCCTTCAACGTGGCGGCCCTCCCGGTAACCAGCAGCCTCAACCAAAAGCTGGCGTGGTTTGGTACGGTTCGCGGTCGTATCGGCCCCACCGTCACGCCGCGATTCTTGCTTACGTGACCGGTGGTTTGACCTACGGTGAGGTGCGTTCCACCAACACCGTTAGCGGCATGAACCTTGTCGGCCCGCAGGGTGTCAATCCGCCTCCGGCATTTGTGGCGGTTCTCGCGTCCTCCAGCAGCAACTCCACGAGGGTGGGATGGACCGTCGGCGCCGGCATCGAAGGCGTGGTCAGCGGCAACTGGACCGCCAAGATCGAATGCCTCTATGTGGATCTGGGTAACGGGTCGGGATCATTCGTCACGCCGATCATCGCGCCGAGCGGAGCCTTCGTGACCAGCAGGTATAGCTCCCATATCACCGACAATATCCTTCGCGTCGGCCTCAACTACAAATGGGGCGGCCCCGTGGTTGCGAGGTACTGAGACCGAATGGATCGCCGATCCAGAAAGCTCCGGGGCTCTTTTGCCGTGTGGGCGATCGGTGATCGAGGCGTTACCGTCGGCGCCCGTCACACCACCTTGGCTAGCCGCAATTCCGCGATCTCTCCCGCGTCGAAACCGAACTCGGCCAGCACCTCGTCGGTCTGTTCGCCGAATTCCGGCGGCCGCGCCGCCATGCTGCTCGGGGTGCGCGAAAGCGTGACGGGCTGGCCGACCAGACGGATGTGACGGTTCTCGGCATTGGGCACGTCCTGGGCGATGCCGAGATGCTTGACCTGCTCGTCCTCGAACATCTGGTCGATCGAATAGATCGGGCCGCAGGGCACGCCGGCGGCGTTCAGCTCGCTGACCCAGGTATCGGTGGATTTCTTTTCGGTGAGGATGTTGATCGCGGCGTTGAGGGCGTCGCGATTCGTCGAGCGCGCCGGTGCGGTGGCGTAGTCCGGATTGGTGAGAAGCTCGGGCGCGCCGATCGCCTGCGCGCAACGCTCCCAGATCCGCCCCCCCGTGGTGGCGATATTGATGTAACCGTCTGAGGTCTTGAACACCCCGGTGGGAATGCTGGTCGGATGGTTATTGCCGGCCTGTTTGGCGACGTCCTTTTCCATCAGCCAGCGCGCCGCCTGGAAATCCAGCATGAATATCTGCGCCTGCAGCAGCGAGGTCGAGACCCACTGGCCTTCGCCCGACACCTCGCGCTCGAGCAGCGCGGTGAGGATGCCCATGGCGCAGAACAGTCCGGCGGTGAGATCGGCGATCGGAATGCCGACGCGCACCGGGCCCTGCCCCGGCAGGCCCGTGATCGACATCAGCCCGCCCATGCCTTGCGCGATCTGGTCGAAGCCGGGCCGCCTGTGATAGGGGCCGTCCTGACCGAAGCCGGAAATGCTGCCATAGACGATGCGCGGATTGATCTTGCGCACGCTCTCGTAGTC
>JAYSPJ010000762.1:0-10486 GCA_043722155.1 Bradyrhizobium sp. | reverse complement strand
GGCCAAACAAACTTCCCCCATCAGCCAGGCTTGCGAAGTCCCCTCGCGCGCGGCCAATTTTTCCCTATTCGGGCAGGCTCTCCCGGACGTCTTGGAAACCGTCCCGGACCTGCCGCCTCCGGGCCGGAATATGCCGTCAACGGCACGGTTTAGGCAAGGCGGAAAGCTGGCCATCCGCCGCGCCCAAACACCACCTCCGATGCGGGGTTGGCCGAATGCCCGGGCTGGATCGACCGGTTGGCGGAGGCTTTCGGAGTTCCGATCGGCCCGGCCCGGAAAGCAACCATTAACGGTATTTCGACGCGACCCCGCATTTTCATAGATTATTCGTGCCTCGGGCTGATGATCTGGCGCTTTATATCGAGATGGATTTCAGCTGTGGATTTTGAAAGCGCCAACCCGTCGGTGGTCAAATCGATCAAGCAGCGGGACCTGCTCAACACCTGGCTGCGGCTTTTTGCCCGCGAGCGGCTGCTGCCGCGGATCGAAGAATACCAGCCGGGGCGGCTCACCGACGAACTTCCGGACCTCGTGTATTATACCGTGGAGAGCGCCAATTGGCCGCCGCGCCTGACGATCCAGAGCAACGGCACACGGATGGCGAGTGCCTATGGCCACACCGGCAAGGGCCGGTTCCTCGACGAGTATCTGGGCGCGCGACTGGCCCCCGTCGTGATGCCGGTCTACCATGAATGCATCGCCCGCCGCTTGCCCATCTATACCATTGCCAACATTGACGACATCTATGGGAGGATCGTCGCCTATGAACGGCTGCTGCTGCCGTTCGCGGATGGCGACAATGTCACCCACGTGATCGCGTCGCTGAAAACCATCAGCGAAGACGGCGGCTTTGAAATCAGAAACCTGATGCGCGGCAACGACACGCTGCCGACGATGAAACTTAGCACCGTCATCGATCGCGATCTGTTCCATCGCCCACCCGGCCGTATTCCGGCCGGCGACCTGATCGAATTCAGTTGAGCCGCGAGACGGCGTTTACCGACGCCAATCCCTCGGCGGTCAGATCCGTGAAGGATCGCGGCCGACCTATGGCTATCTTCATATTGGCGAAATTGCCGCAGATGTAGAGCAGTATTCCGACAGGCGGCGTCTGCAGGCCGAGTTCGTCGACCGGACATCACGTATTGGGATGCGCGAAGGCCGCCTCCATTTCACGGCGGACGCGCACCGCAGGATCGTTGGGGTTGAATTCCACATCGGTCCACTTCAGACGCGCGCCGCTTGCTATGTCGCGCCTCAGCTTGACGTTGTGCGCAAGACCAAGCGGCAGATAGCCCTCGGCGAGCGAAGCCTTCGCCGGCGTCTGCTTGCCCCACACACAGAATCCCCCCTCGCCGTCGAGCATTTCGCCGGCTTTGAGGTTTCGCTTGGCCGTCGCGGCCACGTCGGAGTTGAACACGATGGGCGCGCCGGTCGGCTCCTTGCGCAGGGCGGCGGACGCGACCGAGACACCGAGCTCAAGACCGATCATGTGGATCGGGCGATAAAGCGCCGCATACTTGCCGCTTGTGTCGGGCAGCATGCTGTATTCACGAAAACATTCCTGCGAATAAGCGCTGTCGCTTTCGAATACGACATAGGTTCCCATCACGAGACTGTTCGGCACATCGGTACCGTCGCGATAGACCGACGATGTCACCTCGGTTACGCCGCCTTTCTCCAGCACCCCGCCGGCCGATTTCGGCTTGCAGACATCGGCATGTTCAAAGCGGGTCGCTGGCGGGAAAGACAGGCCTTCGGTTTGCGCATGCAGGCCGGTCGCGTTGCACACTGCCGTCATCTCGATGCCCGACTTCGTGCCATCGACGAAAGAATTGAACATTTTTGGATTGATCGAACTGCGATCCTTGATCTTCATGTACTGGTCGAGGATGTCCCATACCGTGTCGGGCGTCGATTGGTGATAGGTCGGATGATAACGCGTACCCTTGCCCGCCGAGACAACCTTGAAGCCCGACGTACGAGCCCAATCGACATGATCGGCGATCAGCGCGGGCTGGTCACCCCATGCGAGCGAATAGACAACGCCGGCAGCCTTTGCCTTGCGCGCCAGAATTGGGCCGGCAACTGCGTCGGCCTCCACATTCACCATGACGATATGCTTGCCATTCTCGATCGCCTTCAGCGCAAAGCGGATGCCTGCGCCGGGATCGCCCGTCGCCTCGATAATGACCTCGATGCCGGGATGGGCGATGAGCGTATCGGCATTGTCGGTGACGACCGTTCCGCCTGATTTGAGGGCGGCATCGATCGAGGCGGCGCCATACTGCTCGGTGGGCCAGCAGGCATTGGCGAGCTGTGCTCGCGCGCGCGCGGTATTGAGATCAGCCACCCCAACAAGGTGCATGCCATCGGTGGCTCGCACCTGCGACGCAAACATTGTACCGAACTTGCCGGCCCCGATCAGGCCAACGGTAACTGGCTTGCCTGCCGCCTCACGTTCCAAAAGCATGCGGTGAAGGTTCACGTCATGTCCTCTTTGCTTGTCGCGGACCGGAGGGCTTTCCGGCCGGACCATGATGATGGTGGTTGGCTGATTGCAGGCGATGCGACCGGACGCTAAAGGCGTTCCGCAGCTTTCTTTGCGCCCGGAAAAAACCCTCCCTGTAACCGTTTCTGACTAAAGACATTTCTGTCGGGAAGAGGCTAACAAGCCTGTGCAAATGGCGAAAACGAAATAAGATGCCCTGATTGACGAATTGGGCTCATCGATGAACACTGGCCTGCCCCCCCTGCAATGGCTCGTGACCTTCCGGGCGGTCATGGCGACCGGCAGCTTCGCTGCCGCGGCGCGGCGGCTCAATCTGTCCCCATCGGCCGTCAGCCACCAGATGCGGGCACTGGAAGGACGGCTCGGTCGCGCGCTCTTCGTGCGGGCCAAACGGACCGTCTTCGCCAATGAAGAGGCTTTGGCCTACAGCGCTTCGATCGGCGAGAGTTTTGCGCGCATTCTGGCGGCGACGGGCCGGGTGAGGGCCGGTGCCGGTGTGCGTCGCCTGACCATCCATTCGGCGCCCAGTTTTGCAACGCTCTGGTTGATGCCGCGCCTTGGCGGATTCCTGCGCCAGCATCCCGGCATTGACGTCACATTGTTTGCCGGCCACGAGCCCGCCAAATTCGGCGAAGACGGCTTCATGATCGACATCCAGTATGCCAGACCCGTTCCGGATGCATGCGAGAGCATCGTTCTGGCGGAGGAATCGATTGTGCCGTTGGCCAGCCGGAATTTCATCAAAACCCGTGGCGTTGCCGGGGTGGCTGACATTGCGCGCGTTCCGCTGATCCATTCGGTTCGCTGCGTCGTGCAGTGGGACGAGTGGTGCGCGCGTCATGCGCCGCAGCTGCCGCTCAATCCGCGGGGCCTTCAGTTCGACCGTGCCCATCTCGCCCTTGCAGCAGCCTGTGACGGACTTGGGCTGGCGCTGGAATCCACATTGCAAGCGCGAGACCTGCTTGCCTCGAACCGCCTCGTTATGCCGTTTGGCGAGTCCAGCATTGGAACGGTCGCGCATCGGATCGTCTATCGGCGCGAGGATCGCGCCAGTCCAGAAATCGTCGCCTTCAATGAATGGATCATGGCGCGTATGAGGGCGGAGCGCAGTACGCGCGCACCTCACGCCACAAAGCGATCGTTGTCTCTGTCATAAACACATTCGAACAGGTTTGTGATCCGGTCGTCCGCGGCCCGGCGGCACTGCGCGTCGGCCGGACTCATCGAACAGGGCTAGCTTTTCCGAGCCCGCGACCCCGCCGGTGCCTTGACTTCCTTCACGTAGAGTTCCGGCTTGAAGCCCACCAGCAATTTTCCGCCGAGATCGAGCACCGGCCGCTTGATCATCGAGGGCTGCGCCAGCATCAGGGCGAGCGCCTTGCGCTCGTTGAGGCCTTCCCTGTCGCCGTCGGGCAGCTTGCGAAACGTGGTGCCGGCGCGGTTGAGCAGCGTTTCCCAGCCGAGCTCGTCGCTCCATTGCTTGAGTTTTTCGCCGGCGATGCCTTCGGCCTTGTAGTCGTGAAAGCCGTAAGTCACCCCATGGCTGTCGAGCCAGGCGCGCGCCTTCTTCATGGTGTCGCAGTTCTTGATGCCGTAGATGGTGATGGGCATGTCGCCGTCCCTGCTCCAGATCCGTTGCAGCTCTTCACGGCCGCGCGCCATTAGTGTACGGCGGTAACTCAACGTGGCAAGGGGTCGGTGCCTTCGATGGACGATCGTCAAGCGCCAGCCAAACCCGGCCTGACCGACGCGGAGCTTGCGTCGCACCCGACGGTGTACGCGGCCGATGCGCTCAGGGATCAGGTCGTGGTGGTTTCCGGCGGCGCCGGCGGCATCGGGCGCGCGATCGCCTGGCTGTTTGCGCGGCTCGGCGCCCATGTCGTCGTGGTCGGGCGCAACCAGGCAAAACTCGACGCCCTCGTCGCCGGCCTGGCCGGCCGCGACCTCCGGGCATCCGCCGAGGTCGCCGACATCCGGGAGCCGGACGCGGTCGATGCCCTGTTCGACAAGGTCTGGACCGCGCATGGCCGCCTCGACGGCCTCGTCAACAGCGCCGGCGGACAATTTCCGCAACCCGCGATCGATTTTTCGGTGAAGGGCTGGAACACCGTCATCAATACCAATCTCAACGGCACCTGGTACATGATGCAGGCCGCCGCAAAGCGCTGGCGCGACCACGGGCATCCCGGCAGCATCGTCAACATCGTCGTCGTCACCACGCACGGGCTCTACGGCATCGCGCATTCGGTCGCGGCGCGCGCGGGCGTGATCGGATTGTCGCGCAGTGTCGCGGTCGAATGGGCGCCGCTGAACATCCGCGTCAACTGCGTGGCGCCCGGCGTGATCGAGACCGAGGGCTGGAACGTCTACACGCCGCAGGCCCGCGCCGCCTACCCGCGCTCCAACCCGATGATGCGCGCGGGCTCGCCGTGGGATATCGCGGAAGCCTGCGTCTATCTCGCCGGGCCGTCGGGACGGTTTGTGACCGGAGAGACGCTGACCGTCGATGGCGGCGGGCAGTTGTGGGGCGAGACCTGGACGACGGGAAAGCCGGGGTATTTTGCCGGAGGGGACAAGTGACCGCATAGGCCTACACGACGGCATGACGTACTCCGTGTTTGGTTGGGGCGTCTTGCGGATTTCCCATGGATATCCAGTACCTGGAATCACAAATCGGTGCTGCAGCCCATCCTTCGAGACGGCCACTTCGCGGCCTCCTCACAGGATGAGGTCTAACTTGTTGCAACACAACAACCTCATGCTGAGGAGCGAGCAACGCGAGCGTCTCGAAGCATGGGCAGCAAGCGACTCACCGATCTCACATGGTCAGTATTAGCCCGCTGTCCCGTCATCGAGGCTCACGATCACGGCCGCATTGGCGATGATGATGGAGTCGCCACCCTGCTCGGCCGGAATCTCCAGCCCGCCCTTGACCGCCGTGACAGTCACCGTTCCGTAAGGCAGTTCCTTTGCGACCGCGGCAGTGTCCACCGAAGCCGGGTCCGGCACGCCGATGGTGACATCGACGAACATGTCCTTCGAGGTCTTGCCCACCATCCGGAAGAAGCCGAGGCTGGAATGGCGGATCGCGTCGGAGACCGCGCGTTTCGCCGCCTTGGTGGAATCCTTGCCGTGGACGTCGACGCCCATGCCCATTTCGGTGATACAGCGCACGCGTGCCATGGAGTTCTTTCTGTCGGAGGGGGTAAAAAAGCTGGTCATCTTCATCGACGCGCAACCGAACCGGCAATCATTCCGCCGCATCCCGGGCGGCGACGCCCGGCTCGATATCGAATTGCAGGATGTCGTTGAAGCGGTTGAATGCGCCGCACAGCGCGATGCGCCAGGTCAGCTCGACAATTTGCGCTTCGGAAAAGTGCTCGCGAAGGCGGACAAAAACCTCGTCGCGGGTCTTGTTCCAGTTGCTGGTCACCGCGATGGAATATTCGACCACCAGCCTGTCGACGGCGTCGAGCTCGGGATGATCCTTGTAATCGAGCAGGCGCGCGGCGCCTTGTTCCGAGACACCCTGGATCGCCAGCTTCGGCGCGTGGTGCGAGACGCAATAGTCGCACTGGTTCAACAGCGACACCGTAACCAGCGCCAGCTCGAGATGGCGCTTCGACAACACCGCCTCATCGGCCAGATCGACCAAAAGCGACCAGATGTGTTTGAAGATCGGCGGCCGGTGCGCCATCCCGCCGGCCTGGTTCTCGAACGCGCCATAGGTCGTCATCTTGTCCCACAGCGGCGCAAGCTCGGCCGGCAGATCGTCCCTCGACTTGATCGACACGCGTGACATGGGTTCCCCTGACGGCCATCGCGACGCCTTTGCGCCGGAGCGCGATGGTGGCATTTTCCGTTCCGCTTTTCAAACCGCATGAGGGGTATGGGTCCGCAATCCCGCGGCAGGAAATGCCCGAGGTTTGCGTCACGTTTCGCCCTCTCGGTAAGTAGAGGGCGCAGGGAAGACCGGGTGCGCGCTGCACCCGCGGTCTCGCGTGCAAATGCACATAGGAAAACGCACACGAGCATACAGGTTCAGCGGAGGCAATCCGGCCTTCCCTGCGCAGTGGTTTCTACCGGCTTATAACGCGCTCTCCTCGGTGACCGGGCTTTCTTGCCACCGTCGCCCGCGCTCCCTGGCACGAACTTGACACCAGCGTCGGGGTGTCGGAACCACACGTCTTTGCCGTCCGCTCAAGCTGCGCTCGTCCGTCGCAACTTTCGCGTCCACCGCATCTCACCGCACGTTCGTGACGATCGCGACCCGCCCCTCTCTCGGGTGAGACGCGCGGATTCAAATCACTGATTTGCCCGACGGGTTAAGCAAAATATTTTTTCGCGAGGGGCTTGACGCTACTTCGGATAAACAGAAGTGATTTGCCCGTCGGGTTGATATGTCGCACCCGACGATCCAACTTTGTCCTTGCGAGCCAACGGGTCGCGCGAGCGCGCGCCCGATGACAGGCTTCGCGACGCAATCCATAGCGCCGCCAGCCTGAGATGGATTGCTTCGTCGCTGACGCTCCTCGCAATGACGGCTCCTCGCTGGCGAGGTTCACGCGCACCATCGTGCGCGCTACAACACATCACGACCGTCCGCCCCATCATCCGTTATCCGGACCCTCGGCTGGCACTGCCGCGCAGCCCGTGACCGTGTTCGACGGCGCGCTGCGCGACCTCGCGAGAGACCTGCTGGAGACCATGCACGCCGCAACCGGCATCGGGATCACCGCGCCGCATATCGGCATCTTGCTGCGGGTGGTGGTCAACAATTGTGAATGGGTGATGGGTTTCGCGAGCGGCTCAACCCATCCGACGTGCCGAGCAGCCGTCATCCATCACGCGATCTTGCCCGCAAGCCGTCCGCGAGTGCGGAAAACGCGTCGGCAAGTTGTCTCGCGGTTTCGGGTGCCGGCAGCGGCATTTTGAGGTTGTGCGCGCCGGTGGCGGGATCGCGCTCGATCCATGGATGCGCCGGAGCGGCAGGGTCGTTGGCAGCCGCCAGAGCGGCAATGAACTGCGTACCAACCTGCACCAAGGCTTGCCACGGATCGGGACCTGTATCGCGCGGCAGTGCTCCGGCCCCGTTAGTCCGCGCGGTCGCCATTTCTCCGGCGCCAATATTTACGTCCGCATTTGCATCTTCCACGGATTCGGCGTCATCAGCAGTGACGATATTCCTCACTTCCTCGGCCGGCGTCACCGCCTCGCCCTCGCCCATGCTCCTGGTGACGTTTTCCACATCCTTCATAAAGCGGTTGAGACGCGAACCGCCGAGCGAGATCTCACCACTGCCGCCGTCGAGAATTCCCGCCGACAGGGAGCGCTTGAACGCCAGCACCGAAAGCATTCCCTCCTCAATAGTGCCCTTTGCCACGAAATTGATGACCCGCACCGGCCGCACCTGGCCCATGCGATGGATGCGCGCGATACGCTGTTCGAGTATCGCCGGGTTCCACGGCAAGTCCATGTTCACCAGGGTCGAAGCATGCTGCAGATTGAGGCCCGTGCTGCCGGCGTCGGTAGACAGGAACACGCGGCAGGCGGGATCGTCACGAAACCGCTCAATCAGTGCCGGCCGTTTCTCCGATGGCACGCCGCCGTGGAAGCTGACGTAGCCCAACTTTCGTGCTTCGAGGCGGCGGATGACGATATCGTGGGTCCGCGTCCATTGCGAAAATACCACCGCCTTGGCCTCGGGTTCGGCGAGCAATTCGTCGAACAGCGCCGCCAATTCGTCAGCCTTGACGCCATGGTCGGTTTGCTGGTCCAGCAGATAGGTGCTGTTGCACGACATGCGCATGTTCTGCAGGGCAATCATCAGCCGCCGCTGATCCTTGTCCGACAGAAACCTGGTCTTGCGCCAGCGCTGGACGACCTTCGCCACCTCGTCGGCGTTTTCCTTGTGGTAGTCCATTTGCATCTCGGTCATCGGCACCAGCAGGTTCTGGTCGGTCCGGCTGGGCAGTTGCCGCAGCACCTCGGATTTGCGTCGACGAATCATGACCGGCGCCAGCGTTTGGCCGATCTTCTCCAGCCCCGTGTAACCGGTGACGCGGCCGGCTTCGTCCTTGACCTGATGCTCGTGCAGCAGCTTCCAGGTCGGCCCCAGCCTGTGCTGATCGACGAACTGGACGATGGAAATCAGTTCTTCCAGCTTGTTTTCCAGCGGCGTCCCGGTCAGCACGATCGCGTAGGAGCTATCGATGCGCTTCAAGGCGCGTGCTGCAATCGTGTTCCAGTTCTTCACCCGTTGGGCTTCATCGACGATCACCAGTTCGGGCGCCCAGGCGGCGATCAGGTCGATATCCGGCTTGAGTTTTTCGTAGTTCGTGATCTTGCAGAAGTCGTCCAGGGCGTAGTCCTTCGACCGCTGCGCTCGGCCCCCGTTGATGACGCGGGCCGCATTCTTGCCTTGTCGCCCCGAGAAACGCGCAATCTCGCTTTGCCACTGGTATTTGAGCGAGGTCGGGCAGATCACCAGTACTTTCGAGAGGCCAAAGTGCCGTGCCAGTATTTCCGTCGCGGCAATTGCCTGTATGGTCTTGCCCAGTCCCATCTCGTCGCCGATCAGTGCGCGGCCGGCCCGCACCGCGAACAGCGCGCCCTCGGCCTGATAGGGATAGAGCGGCACCTTCAGAAGTGCCAGCAGCCGCGGATCGGCGGCGCCGCGCGGGAACAGCTGCTCGAGCTTGAAGGCCCGCCGTTCTGCATCCCGCCTTCCCGCGACGAAATCGAGCGCATCTTCATAGGCGCGCAACTCATGGCCGGACTTCGCCGCCATGGTCATGAAGTGCTCCAACTCGCCAAGCCGGTCGTCCGGCAGCATCCCGTTTCGTTCGACGTCGAACAGACGGGCGGCGGCCTCACGCACCGCCGGCGGGCAATCCGTTCCGGCGCGAAAATGCACGCAGCGCTTGCCGTCATTGCGCAAATACAACTCAGAAAATGCTGGCCGGTAGCCGCGCGCAAACGCCGCCCTGGCGCCGCGCTTCTTCTCCAGCCGGGCAAGCGTGAATTCGAGGTGCTTGCAGGTGCCCAATTCGCTGGTGGCATAATCGGGGCATGAACAGAAATTGCCGCCCGGCCCCAAGCCGCGAATCGCCACGCGGTAGCTGGATTTCGAGACCGGATTGCTGACCCGGAACTCGGAGAAGAACGGTTCGCTGGTCAGATTTTCAAGTCCGAAGGCCTGCTCGCGGCCGAACTGGCGGCGCAAGCCGCGTTGCCAGTCCACCGGCGACAGATTGGCGGGCGCATGGCTGCGCGCGAGCTTGGGTTCCTTGTTCGGCTTGGTTGCGGAATTCAGATTTCGGCGCTTGGATTTCATCGAAGTGCATTCCCTTCAGAAACATCTTTCTCGCAAGACATTCATCTGACATCCCAAGGCAGATTGCAGGGAGCCGCAGGTTACCGGCTGTGCCAATCCTCGAGCCCGAGTCCCCCGACGCGAACGAATTCCCGGGCATTGTGCGTCACGATCTTCAGCCCCCGCCGCAAGGCGCAAGCGGCGAGCAGCAGGTCGTAGGCTCCTATGGGCGTACCCCGGTCGTTCGGGCTTGCACGCAATTGCGCCGCCACGCGGGCATCTACTCCCACTCGATCGTCCCCGGCGGCTTCGACGTGATGTCGTACACCACCCGGTTGACGCCCTTGACCTCGTTGATGATCCGGGTCGCCGTCTCGCCCAGAAACTTCATCTCGAACGAATAGAAATCTGCGGTCATGCCGTCGGTGGACGTCACCGCGCGCAGGCCGACGACATATTCATAGGTCCGGCCGTCGCCCATCACGCCGACGGTCTTGACCGGCAGCAGCACGGCAAACGCCTGCCAGATCGTGTCGTAGAGGCCCGCTTTCCGGATCTGGTCGATATAGACGGCGTCGGCGTTGCGCAAAATGTCGAGTTTTTCCGGGGTGATCTCGCCGGGGCAGCGGATGGCGAGGCCCGGGCCGGGGAACGGATGC
>JAYSPJ010000761.1:0-9083 GCA_043722155.1 Bradyrhizobium sp. | reverse complement strand
CGGCGGCGGCGTCGGCTTTGGGCTCGTCGTCCTTGCCGTCGCCCTCGGCGGTCTGCCATTTGGGCAGGAGTTGGTCTTCGTGCTGTCGATGTTGGTAATTTGCACGATGCTGGTCTTCGTCACGCGCGAACTGGATGCGAAGGCAAGGCGCGCCATTCTGTTCGCGAGCATCATCATCTTCGCGTTCCGCGCCACACCCTCCGTCGGAGACGGCTATTTCTGGTGGACGCTCGACGTGCTTAAGTTCGATGAGGCCTTCTACGGCAGCCTCCGTCAGACCGCGGCCATCATCGCTATTGTTGCTATGTGGACCTTCAGCAAGCAACTGACGGAATATTCCGTGACCAAGGTGCTGTTCTGGCTTGCCGTCGCCGGAGCAATCCTGTCATTGCCCAATATCGGCTTGTTCTTTGGCCTCCACCGCTGGACGGAGGAAACGTTTGGGTTCGGCGCGCGCGCGATCGCCGTGATTGACGCGGCGGCTGCCTCTCCCTTCGTGCAGCTCAGCATGATCCCCCTGCTTACGCTGATCGCGTTTTACGCGCCGGCAGGCCATCGCGCGACCTGGTTCGCCCTCATGGCTTCGCTGATGAATCTGGCACTCGTCGCAGGTCAACTGCAGACCAAGTATCTCAACGAAGTTTTCGTCGTCCATCGTAGCGAGTACTCGGAGCTCGGTCCGCTGTTGGTTACTGCGGCCGCGCTTGGTTTCATCCTCCCGATTGGAGCGATCCTCTTGTTCGGCCGGCGTGCGTGATCAAATTCCGGCGCCGCGCGCGCGGCGAATGGACCAGTGCCAAACGAAGATGCCGGGCGACCAATCAGTGCGAGAGAAAAGCCGGAAGCGGCGGCCGCGCAAGAAAGCTCTTGGTTGGCCCTCCCAAAATGAAATCTCGAACACGGTATGTCCAAACGCTCCCATGACGAGAATATCCGCGTTGCGCGACGCAGTATATGAGTCGTGAGCCGCGTCGATGCTGCGACCTACGGAGTCGACGCTGTACAGGACGACGTCTACACCATGGCGCGCCCAATGCTTGGTGAGCTCCGCCCCGGATCCACTCGTATCAGTAACCTTCTCATGGGTGACTGTTACGACGCATACACGCTTCGCCTTTTGTAATATCGGAAGAGCATGTGCTGCGGCCGGGCTGCAGGCCGACTGAAGTCCCAAGCCACGACCACAGTATCTATTGCGTATGCGCCGATGCGTTTTGGTGCCGGGGGCAAGATGAGCGTGGGGCGTCCGAATCCGAATATGATCGATTCGGCGTTGGTCAGGCCGAATGCAGAGCTTGATGACTGTAAAACCGCTTGTAAGAAAGAGGAAAAGTTTCTGTTGAGCTGGATCAAATATCGGCCTTGGGGGATCCTTTAAAGAGACGTTTGTTGATTGTCCGAGAATGGAGGCGAGTGCATGGCCAAGATGAAGGCAGCCATATTCGTCGAGCCGGGCCGGATTTGTCTTGACGACAAACCGATCCCAGATGTCGGCCCGCTCGATGCTCTGCTAAGGGTAACCACAACAACCATCTGCGGTACCGATGTTCATATTCTCAAGGGTGAATATCCCGTTCGCAGAGGGTTGACGGTCGGTCATGAACCCGTTGGCGTCATAGAGAAGCTGGGGTCCGCAGTAAGAGGATATCGAGAAGGCCAACGGGTCATAGCAGGTGCGATCACGCCGAGCGGTCACAGTCACGCGTCTCTTGATGGGTGCCATGCCCAGGACGGTGCGGGCACGGCGCATGGCTGGAAGCCCATGGGGGGTTGGAAGTTCGGCAATACGATCGATGGCTGCCAGGCCGAATACGTTCTCGTGCCTGATGCGATGGCAAACCTCGCATCAGTGCCCGACAACTTGACAGACGAACAGGTCCTGATGTGTCCCGACATCATGTCGACCGGCTTTGGTGGGGCGGAGAGTGGACACATCCGGATCGGTGATACAGTTGCCGTCTTCGCACAGGGTCCGATAGGCCTTTGCGCAACTGCAGGCGCAAAGCTCTGTGGCGCTACGACAATTATCGGAGTCGATAGCATTCCGGAGCGACTGGAGATGGCACGTCGGCTCGGGGCGGATCATGTCGTCAATTTCGAGAAGGTTGATCCGGTTCAGGAAATTCTTCGTATCACCGATGGTCGCGGCGTCGACGTGGCGATAGAGGCGCTCGGCATGCAATCGACCTTCGAGGCATGCTTGCGTGTATTGCGTCCCGGCGGGAGGCTTTCGAGCCTGGGCGTTTATTCAAGCGATTTGCGAATACCGCTCGCCGCATTTGCGGCTGGGCTTGGCGACCACACGATCGTGACAACGCTTTGTCCCGGGGGCAAGGAACGAATGCGGCGCCTGATGGCAGTTATTGCCTCGGGGCGTATCGATCTGAAATCGCTTGTAACCCATCGCTTCAAGCTCGATGACATCGAACGCGCCTACGAACTTTTTGCCCATCAACGCGACGGCGTACTGAAGGTCGCAATAACTCCGTGAAGGTGGAAGGCGTCAATTGCGGGTAACGGCGTGTATAAAGCGGCCCCCAAGTTTGCGCGCCTCTTCAAGAAGCAACACGGACGAGGCGACACATGCAGCTAACATCCAATCGAAAATGCTGAGGCTTGTGACATTAAACAGCTTCTGCGCTGGCTCCCAATTCACGACGATGATTTGCAGGCCCAGGACCACGCAAAGGCTCCCCCAAAGCATCGGGTTGTCGAAGAAGTGCGGCGCGACAATCAAGATGGGAATCCGTTCCCATCCAGATTGTCGCGCTACAAAGAAGCGGCGATTGAAGGCAGAGCCCTCCTCAACGCGAGCATTGAAGGTGTTGAAGAACTGGAAGAGCACGAACGTGGTGAAGGCGAGCGTTTGCGCGTGGATCTCGCTGCCTGTGTGCATACCCTGATGAAGCACGATCAAGGTTCCAGCCATCATGGTCACACCAAAAGCGACTATCTTGGCCAGTCTTTGGAACGGCAGCAGCACCGCATCCCTCGGACGAGGCTTTTCGGTCATCAGGCCTGGCCGTGGCGCGTCGAGAGCCAGCGACACCGCTGGTGGGCCGTCCATGATCATGGCGACCCAAAGGATCTGAAGAGGGGTGAACGGCTCCGGCAGGCCCACCAATGGAGCAAAGAACACAGCCAAAACTGCTCCGATGGTCGTCGACATCTGGAATCGAATGAACTTGATGATGTTGTCGTACAGGGCACGTCCTTGCCGAACCGCACCCACGATGGTCGCAAAGTTGTCATCCGTGAGCACCATGCTCGCTGCCTCCTTGCTCACCGCGGTGCCGCTTACGCCCATGGCGATGCCGATGTCGGCCGTCTTGAGCGCAGGCGCGTCATTGACGCCATCCCCGGTCATGGCAACGACGTGCCCCTTGGACTGCAGCGCACGAACGATTTTAACCTTATGTTCGGGGGCGACACGCGCGAAGACGGCGACGTCCTCTACGCTCTCGGCGAGGTCAAGCGCATCTATGGCGTCCAGGTCTTTTCCGGTGATCGCCCGTCCCGCCAGGCCAAGCTCTCTCGCGATTGCCAGCGCCGTGTCCTTGTGGTCGCCGGTGATCATCTTCACCTGGATGCCCGCAGTCCTGCATTGTGCGATTGCATCCCGGGCCTCCGGACGGGGAGGATCCATGAAGCCGATCAACCCGACAAAGGTGAGACCGGATACAAGCGGTGCAGATCACGGTTCGCGTCAAATCCGGAGGCTGGAACGACGCGTGAGGCGACCAGCAGACCGCGCAAGCCGCCTGCCGCCATTGAACTGTATTCGTCCTCTATCTCGGATCTCTCCGCTTCGCCGAACCTCACCTCTCCTTCGGCTGTCAATTGGCGATCGCACAGGGCGAGCAGCACATCCGGTGCTCCCTTGACATACAGACGGACGACTTCTCCGTCACGATGAAATGTCGCCATGAATTTGTGCGCAGCATCAAAGGGTATCTCAGCTATTCGCGGAAATTGATGTGCCACGGATTCAAGGTCCAAACCGCCTTTAAGGCCCAGGACGATCAAGGCGCCTTCCATGGGATCGCCGATGACCCTGGCGTCCTGCACCCGGCTATCATTGCAGAGCAGGAGGGGGACGAGCAGCCGCTTAAGGTCATCCCGGCCGCCGGCGCCACGGTCCGGCTCTATCTCGCCTTCATTTTTATAGCCTTCCCCGGAGACAGCAAAACGCTGCCGACGAAAATAGAAGGCGCGCACGGTCATCTCGTTCAGCGTCAACGTTCCGGTCTTGTCGGAGCAAATGACGGTAGTTGAGCCAAGTGTTTCGACGCTGGCCAGCCGCTTCACGATCGCTCGTTGCTTCGCCATGCGATGCATGCCCAGCGCGAGGGTAATCGTCACAACAGCCGGCAATCCTTCTGGAACCGCGGCAACCGCCAGCGCGACGGCATCTAGGAGGGCGTGCGCTACGTCGGCGCTGCGCAGATATTCCAGGAAGCTCAGAAGGCCGACCAGCGCCAGCGCTATCCCGCCGAGCCGCTTGCCGAGCACGTCGAGTTGGACCTGCAGCGGGCTAGGTCCCTCCTTGGCGGCCGCCAACTCCTTTGAAATACTGCCCATAGCGGTCGACGCACCGGTCTGCGTCACCAGGAGCTCGCCGCGCCCCCGGGTCACCAGCGTGTTCATGAATGCCATGTTCGGACGCTCGGCCATCGGCGCATCAAGCCGCACCGCCGCTGTTGCGTTCTTTTGAACCGGAACGGATTCGCCGGTAAGCGACGACTCGTCGATAGCGACACTTGCGGCCTGGAGCAGGTGGCCATCGCCCGCAACCCGATCTCCCGCCTCGAGCAGAATGATATCGCCTGGAACGAGGCGGTCGGCGGTGAGTTCGGCGACCGCTCCGCCGCGCCGGACCTTTGCCTTGACCGGAAGCATGCCCCGCAGCGCTGCGAGACTCTGTTCGGCGCGATACTCCTGGTAAAAGCCCAGGGCCGCATTGAATACCACGACAGCCAGGATGACGCTGGCGTCCTTTAGATTGCCTACCAGTGCGGCAAGCCCAGCGGCAATTGTCAATATAACGATGAGCAGGCTTTTGAATTGATCGAAAAACTTCAAGTAGGTCGCGCGAGGCGCAACGACCGGCAGAGCGTTCGGCCCGAAACCGGCAAGGCGCTCGTCGGCTTCACCTCGGGAGAGACCCTCCACGGGATTGACTGACAAACGATGGAGAAGCTCGGCCAGCGGCACATAATGGACCGTTTGAGGGTCAATCTGCTGCTGCAAGTAGTTGGGAGGCAATGGCATTGATCAATCGGGTGTGTTGCAGATCGGCAAGCAGTTCAGTGTACCTTCAGACGGTCGATTGGCGAGTTGACATGGCGCAAGCGCCACGCTTCGCGACGGAATGACGCAGATCATTCTGCGATAGATCAATCCTCCCCTGAGTACGGAGGCTAGTCTGATCAGACTTCACGGGAGACAGCAAATGGCGATAAAAGACGTTCTTCTTGCTCTGACGAGCTACCCCGAACCGACCCAGGTTACGGTCATCGAGGATGCAGTCTCGTTTGCCTCGTCGGTCGGAGCGCAAATTGCGGCAATCGCCTGCGAAGCGCGCGTGGAGGTGCCGGGGACCTTTCTCGCCAGTTCTCTCGTCGACGTCGAGGGTATGGCGGGCAGCGAGGCGCGCAAGAGCCTGAAGAACGCGCAGGATTTGCTCGCTTCATTCGTATCGGCTGCCGAGAAGGCGGGTTTACGACATGAGGAGATTCTGGAGCGATGTGCTACCTACAAGGTGTCCGATACGTTCGTGGAGTATGCACGCCTTCGCGATATGACGATCGTCTCGGTCCCGGAATCCTACGATCAATGGTATGCGGAAGCCGTGATTTTTGGATCGGGGAAGCCTACCTTGGTCCTGCCTGAGCGGCCACGCACGAAGCCGTTCGAACTCGGCACGGTTGTGGTCGCGTGGGATTTTAGCCGTACGGCGGCCCGGGCGATTGCCGATGCCATGCCGGTGTTGGAAAAAGCCAAGCAGGTGCGCGTTGTGACCGTCTTCAACGAGAAGGATTTGGACACCAAGCATTCGGCGGAGGAAGTCGCTAAAAACCTGTCACTGCATGGCATCGACGTGACTGTTGATAGCGTCGACGCGGCGGCGCGGCCGATCGGCGAGGTTCTCGAAAGCCACACGGCTTCGTGCGGCGCCGACCTGCTTGTGATGGGTGCGTACGGCCACTCCAGAATCCGGGACTTCATTTTGGGCGGCGCGACAAGAAGCTTATTGGCCAGGCCGCCGCTTCCAATTCTGTTTTCCCACTGACCGTGCCGAGGTGCGGATGGAGACGCTCCTTGAGAGCGGGATCCAAAGTACGCCGGTCAGCGATGTCCAGATGGCGAAAGCACCGGGATTCCAAGATGCTTTGCCTTGCCTTCCGGCTCCACGTGAATCGTGACGACAGCTCCGTGTACGGCCTCCCTCAAGGCAGTTTCGATCTGGTCGCAAATCGCGTGCGAGGCGTCCACCGACATTGCGCCGGGCACGACGAGGTGCAGATCGATAAAGACCGCCCTGCCGGCGCTTCTCGTTCGTAAATCATGCGCCTCGATGGCACCCTCGGCATTCTCGGAAATTACCTTCTGGATCGCATTCCGCTGCCGAGGCGTCACCGCGGCATCCATCAACCCTCCTGTCGACTCGCGAATCAAACCCCATCCCGACCACAGGATGTTCAGGGCGACCAAGATCGCCAAGGCCGGATCGAGAACTGTCCAGCCGGTAATGGAGGCCAGGGCAACGCCGAAGACTACTCCACCTGAAGAGATCACGTCGCTGAGCAGGTGCTTTCCGTCGGCGACGAGGGCCGGAGACCTCAATTTTCGACCCCGCGATATCAGGATCCAGCACCATACGGCGTTCAAGCTGCTGGCCAGACCGTTCACCAGCAACCCTTCAAGAGGCGCCTGAATGGCCCGCGGGGAAAGAAAGGCGCCATACGCCTCATGCACGATCACGAGGGCAGCAACAATGATCAAGGCGCCTTCGAGGACGGCAGAGAAGTATTCGGCCTTGTGATGACCATAGGGATGGTTCTCATCCGCAGGTCTGGCACCGAACCATACCGCGATCAGCGCGGCGACTGCCGCCACGACGTTGATGATGCTTTCGAGGGCATCGGAGTAGAGAGCAACACTGCCCGTCCAAGCGTAGGCAAGGTACTTCAACCCGAGCACGATTATTCCGACGACTATGCTGCCGCTGGCGATTTGCAGATTTTTGTCCATTTCGGTCCCGAATGCGCAAGGCCTTAGATGCTTAAAAGCACGCACCACGCGTCCAGTCCACCGCACGGTTCGCTTGTGACAATCACTTGCAATACGTCCTCTCGCCGGTCGTTGCGCGCGACCCCATCGCTTGTTGGGCTCGCCTCGTCGGAGTTTCGCCGATCACGCTCGGCAGAACGGCTCCAAAGCGCGGTCGAGATACGAGCGAGCCCGCAACAACCAACCGGTGAAAGCTCCTATGACGGCCGGAGCCTGTTCGTCGTCGTCCGAAAGAACAGGATGTCCGGTAAAGTCCAGACGTCGCAGAATCTCCTGCGCAATTGAGACGGTACCTGAGAACTGGTTCGCAAAGCCTCCGAGATCTGCAGCAACCAATTCTTCCAAAATTCGGCGCGCGGAAAGGTCAGCCGGGTAGGGAAGTCTGCCATCCGCCTTCGCGAGTGCCGGAACGAATCTGCGAATCCACGGCCACGTATCCCAGTCTCCGTCGTCTCTCGTCCGGCGCCAGAGAACCGCAGCTAGAGCTCGCATGCAGGTATCTGCGCCCAATTGCGGGGTCGGCGGGAGAAGCTCTTCGATCCGGTTGACCATCCGGAAGGACCCCGCTTCACGATGAAGCCAACGACTTTCCCGAGCGGCAGCAGCGCGGAGTGGTTCTCTGCGCAAAGTATAGAGGGGAAGGCTTTCTAAGGGGTAGGTAGGGCGCCGGTGGGTAGGTAATGTGACGGATGGGAAAGCTGCCCTAAACTGATATAGCGCGATGGTGTTAACCGGTCGCATTTTGTTGCGGTGGGTGGAGAGGAATGCCGTCGACTTTGGGACACAGGACTGGTACACACGACGCTATCGGGCTTGCAAGAAGTGCCTGATTTTATTGGGTTTCTGTGGACGGCGCGGCAATCCCTCCCTCTCCGCCAAAACTCTCCGGAAACGCAGCAAATTCAAATTGTATCGATGGAATAAGGCCTTCCGAAAACGCCCGGTGGTACACAGGAGTGGCCACAAATGGGGTTTCGGATGTATCAGCCATGGGAGCATCCTCGCAGCAAGGTCTGGTGGTTTCGCCGGCGGATCCCGGTGAGGCTGGTGCGTTTCGGTATCGTCGCGCGCGAGATCAAGGAGTCGCTGCACACGACGGACTGGGACGAGGCGGTGCTTCGCTGCAGCGAGCGGAATCTCCACTATGAGCGTGCCTGGCGCGATCTCGAGGCCGCCTTCGGCAAAACCCCCGATCAACTGACTCGTCGCCAGATCGTCGCCCTCGCCGGTGCATTCTACAAGGAGATGGTCGCCGCGCACCGCGACGATCCCGGCCGGCCGATCATTTGGGAGGAGTCGCTGCAAAGGGACGCGCGCCGAAAGAGGCCGGTCGTCGGAGGAGTGCCGACCATGGAGACGCTGGCCGCGGTGGAGATGCTGCGGCAGCATCTCCCGACGCTCAAGGTTCGCGTCATCAACGTGGTGGATTTGATGGCGCTGCACCCGCAGAGTGAGCATCCCACGGCCTGAGCGACAAGGATTTCGATGTCCTGTTCACCAGGGACAAACCCGTCGTCTTCGCCTACCACAGGTGTCCCTCGCTGATTCATAAGCTGACCTATCGTCGAACAAACCATCACAATCTGCACATTCGTGGATTCAAGGAGGAGGGAACGACTACGACACCCTTCGATATGGTGGTGCTCAACGACCTCGACCGGTTTCATCTGGCCAAGGACGTTATCGATCGGGTGCCGGGTTTGGGTCCACGCGCCGCCTACCTCGCCCAATTTATCCGCGACAAACTCATCGACCACAAGCGCTACATCCGGCAATACGGCGAGGACATG
>JAYSPJ010000760.1:0-2931 GCA_043722155.1 Bradyrhizobium sp. | reverse complement strand
GACCGATGTCCGATCCGAACGGACCCGCCAGTTTTGGCAAGATGATCGAAGTGAACCCCGACGGCCCCTATGCCAAAGCCGGAATCCGCAATGGCGATTTTGTGCGAATCGACCCCTCCTACCAATATTTATTGCGACCAGTAGTAGGAGAAAGCGTAAACTTCACGCTCGATCGCGGCGGTGTCCGATCACAGCATCACATCATCGTAGAGGCATTGCCTGCTGGTCATGAACAAGCGCAAAGCAATGGCCTGCGCGTGGCGACTTTGCTTGCGGCAATCATCTCGATGCTGGTCGGTTGCTTCATATTGTGGCGCGGTTGGGGCAACACCGCGGCGATGTTGCTGGGTGCCGCGCTCGTGGCGACTGGTCGTGTTGGGGCGAGTATACCGGCTTGGGCATCCGATCTTGGGCTGGCGGCGCCGATGTGGTGGTTGGTGCTTGTTTTCTTTGCCGCTGCGGCCATGCTCATTCCCTTTGCTTTTCGGATGTTCGAACAGCAGGCGGGGGCACTGCCGCGCTGGCATTGACCGGCCCCCACTGAGTGGTCCGTGTTGATTGTTAGTGCATTGTCACCTCCACTGCCATTGCCGTCTGGAGGTGGAGCGTAGCGGAACCGGAAGGCGGCAATGGCGGAGAAGCCGTTTCTGGGGCCGGTGGTCGGTAGCCGAGGCTGCTGTGCGGGCGGATCGTGTTGTAATGCCGCCGCCAGGCTTCGATCAGCACCCGCGCTTCGGTTAGGGTGTAGAAGATCTCACCATTGAGTAGTTCGTCGCGCAGCGACCCGTTAAAGCTCTCGTTGTAGCCATTCTCCCAGGGCGACGCCGGGGTGATGTAGAGGGTCTTCACACCAACCTGCGCTAGCCATTTCCGGACCGCCGTTGCGATAAACTCGGGGCCATTGTCGGACCGGATATTGGCTGGCGGCCCACGCGCGATGAACAGGTCGGCCAGGGCCGCCAGCACGTCTTCGTGTTTGAGCTGGCGGGCAACGATTAGCGCCAAGCATTCCCGGCTGGCCTCATCGATGACCGTCAGAATGCGGAACTTGCGGCCATCATTCGTACGCCCCTCAACAAAGTCGTAGGCCCAGACATGGCCCGGATACTCCGGGCGCAGTCGGATACACGATCCATCGTTGAGCCATAGCCGACCGCGCTTGGGCTGCTTTTGCGGCACCTTCAGCCCCTCGCGCCGCCAGATGCGCTCGACCCGCTTGCGGTTCACCGTCCAACCTGCAGCGCGCAGCAGCGCAGTCACCCGCCGATAGCCATAACGACCATATTGCCGGGCCAGTGCCACGATATCTTCGGTCAGCGCAGCTTCGTCATCAGCCCCGCGCGGTACTTTGCGCTGTGTCGATCGATGTTGCCCAAGCACCCGGCAGACCCGTCGTTCGGATACTGCCAGCTCGCCTCGCACGTGATCGATGCAGCGCCGTCGCCGCGCAGGGCTCAGAAGTTTCCCCGTGCGGCCTCCTGGAGGATCAACTTGTCGAGCGTTAGGTCCGAGATCGCCCGCCGTAGCCGACCATTCTCCTTCTCCAGATCCTTCATTCGCCGCGCCTGGTCGGTCTTCAGACCGCCATACTCCTTGCGCCAGCGATAATAGGTCTGCTCGGCAACCGCGATCCGGCGGCACGCATCGCCCGTCGTCCCGCCCTGCGCCAAAACGATCTCAGCCTCACGCAGCTTCCCGATAATCTCTTCAGGCTTGTGCCTCTTGCCCATTTCCAAACTCCTTCATGATCCAAAATAACATTGATTTTGGACCACTCTGAAGGGGGCAGATCAGCATTGGCGACTGTTCAACATCTGGTTCGTCTGGTGTCTCGTGAGTCTGACGGGTTCCGCCTCGGATAGACTCTGGCTGACCAACTATATGTTTTGGGCTGGCGGTGTCGGGTACCCCCCCTTGGTGTCGTCGGTCAACATAGCGGTTGCCATTTTTTATCTGGTCGCGGCTTGGCGCAAGGCCTCAACAGCGGAACGAAATCGCATCGCACTGATTGTCTTTGCGTTGTCGGCCTATTTATTTGCTGCAGTGTTGAATTCTTGGGACACGATGCGGACTGGGGTAATGCTAGGTACTGACAGTAGTCCTAGCTTGTTCTATTTCAATGCTGTGATGCAAGGCATTGTCGCGCCCGGCTTGCTGGCCTATGCGGTGCTGCGGCACAAGCTGTTCGACCTCGGCTTCGCCGTGAACCGGACCTTGGTGTTCGGCGCAATCGGGGTGCTGCTGCTGGTCAGCTTTGCGCTGATCGAATGGGCGATCAAGCAGGCGATCCCGAAGGTCTGGTATGGCGGCAGCGTCTATATCAGCGCCCTGATCGCGGTTGGCCTGTACCTCACCTTCAACCGCCTCCACCACAAGGTCGAACACGCGATCGAGCGGCTGTTCTTTCACAAGTGGCAGCTCAATGAGCAAGCGCTCAAGCGCTTCGTGCGCGCGGCGGCGCATGTCGAGAAGCCCGAGGCGCTGGCGGGGCAGTTCGAGAGCGAACTCACGCGGTTTTCCGGCGGGGCTGGCGCGACGCTGTACGCTCGCTCAGGCGACGGAGCCTATGTCAGTGCCACCGGCGAGATCATCGACGCCGACGATCCCGCGCTCGCCGCGATGCGGGCAGAACAGCGCGCGGTCGTTCCCGCTGAACTCGGCTCGCCGATCGAGGCCGCACTCGCGCTGCCGATGATGCATCAGGCGGCGTTGGCGGGGTTCGTCCTGCTTGGGCCGAAGCCCACCGGCGAGGATTACCGCCCCGACGAAATCGAGATACTCGGCTGGGCGACGCAACAGGTCGGCCTCGACCTGCAAGCCATCCGCGTGCGCGAACTGGAGCAGTCGGTGGTGGCGCTGGAGGCGCGCAACGCCAATCTGTCGGATATTCTGGCGAAGGTGGCTGCGGCCAAAGCTTGAGACAAAAAATGG
>JAYSPJ010000759.1:0-3943 GCA_043722155.1 Bradyrhizobium sp. | reverse complement strand
CGGCTGGGGCTGCGGCGGCTGAAACTGCGGCTGCGGACGATGCTCGCGATGGGCATTGTGTTCGCGGGGCTGATGCTGGTCGCGCTGCTGGTAGGGCTGGCCCTCGCGCTGATGGTCGCTGCGCGGAGGAGGGTTGTCGCGCGGCACGAAGGGCTGCGGCGGCGCCGGCACGAAGCCCGGTTCCTGCCCGAAATTCGAAAAGCTCTCGCTCTCGTCGTCGCCGTCCTCCGGGGCCATCTCGTTTTCGGTGCGCGGCTGCGGCTGGTTCTGCCGGAACTGTTCCTGGGCGGCGGCGATCAGGCGGAAATAATGCTCGGCATGCTGATAGTAATTCTCGGCGGCCACCGGGTCGCCCGAAGAGCGCGCGTCGCGCGCCAGCTGCACGTATTTTTCCGCGACGTGAGATGCGGTGCCGCGGATCTTGATGTCCGGCCCGTTGGACTCGAACACCCGGGTCATCGGGTTCTGACCGCGCCGGTTGCTGTCGTTTCGATTGCTGTTGCTACTGTTGTTCCGGTTACGCATCCGCTTGTTGTTGTTCTGACCGTTTCTCATGTCTCGCCTTTATTCCAGCCCTGAAGTTACCAGCCTTGAATCACTTAGCCTTGGATTGCAGCGCGCAGCGCAGGCCCGCCACGCGTCATGCGCACCGAATCGCAGTGCAGTTGAGTTCCACACAGATTTTGCCGTACGTCGCAGTCAACAAAGACGCGTTCCCCAACAGCCCAGCCTGCGCCGCTGGCTGCATCAAATCAGTCCGCCTGCCAAAACAAGCATAGCTTTCTCGCGTGATTCTCTAAGCGCAATATCAGGCTTTCGTTCGCTTTGCGGTCGGAAGCAGCGCAGCTCTTTCAGCCATCGCGCTCGATTGGACCTGCGTTTTGGAACCTTTCACTCGGGGCGGGCTCTCGCTCTGAGAACTCTGGCCTCCACCCCCGATATCCCCTCAGGGTATCTGCGGGGCCAGCAACCCTGGACCGACGCTGTGGTCGAAACCTAGTCGCTAACGGGGAATATTCCAAGTGGTTTTTTTGCATGCCAATCAGGCTTTATGACGGCTTTTTGCGGCCGGCGACAGCCCGGCTGATGCCCGCCAGATCGGCTTTGGCGGCCCCCTCCGGCGCCAGCCCCGCGGCTGTCATCAGGGCTCTGACATCGCCGTGCTGGCCCTGCCCGACTTCCACGGCGAGGATGCCTTGCGGCGCCAGCAGCCGTGCCGCCTGCGGAATCAGTGCGCGATAGGCGTCGAGTCCGTCCGAGCCGCCGTCGAGCGCGCGCAGCGGATCGAAATTCCGGACCTCGGTTGCGAGACCGGCGATATCAGCCGAGCGGATGTAGGGCGGGTTCGAGACGACAAGATCGAAAGGGCCCGACAGTGCCGCCGCATAATCGCAGGCGATGAAGGCCGCGCGATCGGCCAGTCCGAGATGGACGGCGTTGCTGCGCGCGGTCTCGAGCGCCGCCACGCTGATGTCGGTGCCGAGCCCGACCGCGCCCGGCAGTTCCGACAGCAGCGCCAGCAGAATCGCGCCGGAGCCGGTGCCGATGTCGGCGATGCGCAACCGGCGACCGGAAGGAGGCGAGGCGCGCAGCATTTCCAGCGCCAGTTCGACCACGGTTTCAGTGTCGGGTCTCGGCACCAATGTTGCGGCCGACAGTTCCAGCGGCAGTCCCCAGAATTCCCTGGCTCCGAGGATGCGCGCGACCGGCTCGCCGCCGAGACGGCGGCGTGCGAACTCTTCCAGGCCAATCGATTCGTCCGAGGTGAGCCGCCGGCCGGCGGCCGAAATCAGGCCGGTGAGATCGAGACCGAGCACAGCGCCGACCAGCATCCTTGCGTCGAGTTCGGGGGAATCGATCGATGCGGATTTGAAGCGTGCGGCCAGCGCGCGTCGTGCGGTTTCGACGGTTTGTCCGTTCATGCGTCGTCCCCGCGAACGCGGGGACCCCGAGCGTGAGCGCAATTGTGCTCATCGCGGCGCCGCGGCTTCACGATTAGGGCAATGAAGGTCGATACCTTCCATAACCACAACCGCCTGTGGCTTTGGGTCCCTGCGTTCGCAGGGACGACGAGATAGCGAGCGTCGCTCACGCCGCGGCGCCCTGGGCGGCGAGCTGGGCTGCCTGATGCTCCGTGGTCAGCGCATCGACCAGTTCTCCGAGCGCTTCGCCTGCGATCACCTGTGGCAATTTATAGAGCGTGAGGTTGATGCGGTGGTCGGTGACGCGGCCTTGCGGGAAATTATAGGTGCGAATGCGCTCGGAACGATCGCCGGATCCGACCTTCTCGCGGCGGTCCGCCGCGCGGGTCGCGTTGATGCGCTGCTGCTCGGCGTCGTAGATGCGGGAGCGCAGGATGTTCATCGCCGACGCGCGATTCTTGTGCTGCGAGCGGCTGTCCTGCATCATCACCACGATGCCGGTCGGGATGTGGGTGATGCGGATCGCCGATTCGGTCTTGTTGACGTGCTGGCCGCCGGCGCCCTGCGAGCGCATGGTCTCGATCCGCAAATCGTCGCTCTTGATGTCGACGTCGACCTCCTCGACCTCCGGCAGTACCGCCACCGTCGCCGCCGAGGTGTGAATGCGCCCCTGCGTCTCGGTGTCGGGCACGCGCTGCACCCGGTGCACGCCGGATTCGAATTTCAGCCTGGCGAACGCGCCGCGGCCCTGCACTTCGGCGATGATTTCCTTGTAGCCGCCCATGGTGCCTTCGCTGGCGGAGATCACCTCGACCTTCCAGCCCTGCAGGCTCGCAAAGCGCTCATACATCCGGAACAGGTCGCCGGCGAACAGTGCGGCCTCGTCGCCGCCGGTGCCGGCGCGGATTTCCAGCACGACGTTGCGCTCATCCATGGCGTCCTTGGGCAGCAGCGCGACGCGGATCTGCTGCGCCAGCTCGACGCTCCGCGCGAGAAGCGTTTCGCGCTCGGCCTCGGCCATGCCGCGCATCTCGGGCTCGGTGGCGGGGTCGGCGATCAGCGCATCGATGCCGGCAAGCTCGGCATTGGCGGCGCGGTAGGCTTTCACCGCGTCGATCAGCGGATTGAGCTCGGCGAGTTCGCGGGTGATCTTGACGTAATTCTCGGAGCTCACCTGGGCGAGCAACTGGGCCTCGAGCGAAGCGTGGTGCGCCAGCAGGATATCGAGTTTGGCTTCGGGGAGCATCGACATGGTTTCGTCTCGAATTGCAAAGAGGGTTCGTTACGCGGGCAGAGCCTCGCTACAACGACAGCCCCTCGGCCTCGGCGAATTCCGTCAGCTTCTGCCGGATCGACACGCTGCCGGACGGCGCATCGAGCAGCGGCGCCATCATGGCTTCGGCTTTTTTGGCGTCGAGGTCGAGAATCATCGCCTTGACCGGACCATGCCCGGTGGCCGACAGCGACAGCGAGCGATAGCCCAATGCAATCAGCGCCAGCGCCCCGAGTGGCTTGGACGCCATCTCGCCGCACAGCGAAGCGGATTTTTTTGCCGCATTGGCCTTCTGCACGATCTCGCGCAATGCCCGCATGATCGGTGCCGACATGGTGTCGAACCGCTCGGAAACCTTGGCGTTGCCGCGATCGACCGCGAACAGGAACTGAAACAGGTCGTTGGAGCCGACCGAGACGAAATCGACCTTCTTGAGCAGTTCGTCGAGCTGATAGAGCAGGGCGGGCACCTCCACCATGGTGCCGACGTCGATGCGTTCCGGCAGCGCGTGGCCATGCTGGCGCAGATAGGTCAGTTCGCGCTCGACCATGCCCTTGGCGAGGTCGAATTCGGCGACTTCGGAAATCATCGGAAACATGATGCGCAGCGCGCGACCGCCGCCGGCGCGCAGCAGCGCGCGGATCTGGCCGCGCAACAGCCCGGGACGGTCGAGGCCGAGCCGGATCGCGCGCCAGCCGAGCGCGGGATTTTCCTCGACCACGGTCTCCATATAGGGCAGCGCCTTGTC
>JAYSPJ010000758.1:0-5394 GCA_043722155.1 Bradyrhizobium sp. | reverse complement strand
CTTGCGCCTCAAGGCGTCCTTGCCCGTTCTGGGCGGCTTCCTTTTTCTTGATCGCGACGTATCGATCGGTCTGGTTGGCAATCATCTTCCAGCTACGGGTCAGGCTGGTCAGAATCGTGGCTTCGGCTCCGCACTGCGATAGCAGCATGAGACGATGGCATTCATCAGCCTGAGTTCGGCACCGATCTGCTTGGTCCATGTTTACGCTTTTGCTCGCGCCTGAATTGAAGAAATGTCTATTTTCAGCAGGCAGGCCCTGTCTGCCCGTAAGCGGGCATACGGTGAAACTTGGATGCTGCCCCCGGGCGCAGGCCTCGGGCTCCCGCAAGAAGACAGGCGAATGGAGTAATCATCAGAAAAGGCCCGCGATGAGCAGTGGCATCGTTGGTCTGACACCGCGGGGTATGATCTATCGATTTGTCGGGGGCATCTTTGCAACCAGACCACCGAACGGCTTGTAGGACTGCCTGGCAAGTTCGCCGTACAGCGCGCCAATCTTCTGCGATCCGGCAACGAATGTCTCGTAAGCCGTCTTCGCGAATTCGGTTTGGATTTCAACCGCCTTGTCGAACGACTTCACGCCGGAGAGCTTCTCGACAAAAGATCTGGTGTCCTCAAACGATTTCTTGGTGTAGTCGCCGTAGGCGGTGGCAATCGCCTGGAAGCCGGCGGGGAAGGCCTTGGCCGAGGCATCCGCGGCATCGATTTGTTCGTTGCCGTTTTGTTGGCGCGCCTGGTTCGAGTTGCTCTGGTTTGCATTCGACATTTTAGAGGATCCCTTGTTTGTTTAGCAGCGAACCAACCAATGGCGCGCCTCGCCAATGGTTGCGCCAAAACGCCGGTTCCTGCTTGTTCGTTGGGCGGTCCTTGTGTGTTCGTATGATGATGGGGGAACTCAAGGCGTATGCCGGTCACCGCACATAGCGCTCGCTGTTCAACGCGGCGCCGTCGCGCAAGCGCAAACCACGCGCGAGGAAATGCAAGCCCGGCGATGTCAGGTTCCGTCGCGGCGGCACCGTCGGTCGCGATTTTTCTTTGTCAGGAACGACGGAGTCGCTGAGACGTTGTGTCCGCGTTCCCATGAAAGGAAATAACATGACGAACCAAAACCAGTCCGGTGGCCAGCAGAACCAGACTCCGGATCAGAAACCCGGCCGGCAGCAGGGCGGCGGTCAGAAGCCCGGCCAGCAGAGTCAGGCTCCCGGCAAGGACGACGGAAATCCCAGGAAGCCGCACGATCAGAGGAGCGATAGCGATACCTAACTCGCGACAGACGGCCCGCTTCGGCGGGCCGCTTTGCCCCGCCGGCCGGCGGGGCTGTTTGGGGCCATCTTCTTATTCCGCATGAAAGGCTGCTAATGAGGTCGACAAAACGGGAGGTTGCCAATGAGAACCGGATTCGGGCCATCTATTCTCGCGGTCGCGGTGCTGCTGGCTGCCGCACCGTTGGCGAAGCAGGCAAGCGGCCCGCGCGTCACCTTTGCCGGCTCCAGCACCGATTCCAATCTGGCGATGTCGCTCGGCATTCCCGCCGTCACCATCGGTGGCGGCGGCGAGGGCGGCAACTGGCACTCGCGCAGCGAATGGTACAAACCCGTCGATGCCTGGTTCGGCCCGCAGAACGCGCTGCTGACGGTGCTGATGCTGGCGGGACTGGACGGCGTGACCAAGCCGGCGCTACAGGTGCGGCAAGGCAAGTAGACGTACGGCCTCGCGGTCCTGGAAAACCCCCCGCACATGACGCATTTCGGGAAGGTCGGACCCATCCGGGCGATCCTGTTCGACAAGGATGGCACCCTCGTCGATTTCCAGCGCAGCTTTGGTCCGGCGGTTCAGGAGGTCATGCTGCATCTCGCAAGCGGCGACCGCGCCGCCTACCACCGCCTGGCGGCGGCAAGCCGTTTTGTCGAAACCGATCAGCATTTTCTGCCGGATTCGCCGCTGATCGCCGAGCCGACCAGCGTCTATGGCGCGCTTTGGGCGACGGCGCTTGGGCGGCCTGCGGATGCAGCGTTCTTTGTCGAGATCGATCGGCTGCTGTGCGATGCGACCACCCGGCATCTGGCAGCGATCGGTGATCCGAAGGCGCTGCTGACTTTTCTCGCCGCCCGGGGCTGTCGCCTCGGAATGGTCACCAATGACGCCGAAATCACCGCCCGCGCTCACGGGCGCAAGCTTGGCCTGGATAAAATTCTGCAGTTCGTTGCCGGATATGATTCCGGCTTTGGCGCCAAGCCGGACCCCGGGCCGATCTTCGCTTTCGCGCGGGCCGTTGGCGTGCCGGCTTCGGAAACCGCCGTCGTTGGCGATTCGGTGCTTGACCTTGCCGCCGCCCGCGCGGCGGGCGCTATCGCCATCGGTGTGCTGACCGGACCTGCGCCATCCGCCGTTCTGGCACCGTATGCCGATGCACTCCTCGCCTCGGCCGCCGAATTGGCCGCGTGGCTCGACAGTCGTTGAACCGGCGCGCAGGCCGCAAGCCCGGTCTTAAGCGCCGCTCCCACTGCCATCGAAGGTCGCGACAACGATGCTGTGGTCCGACAGGCCGTCCGCGGGGAAAACGGAAATGTTCACGTCCAGCGCGACGGACGAACAGAAAAAATCGATCGGAGCCCGGCCATACTCTTCGGCGAAGGTCCCTCTGTCGCTCGAATAGAAATAGGGCAACGCCTGCTTGATCGCCACAAGATCGCTGCTCGACGGTTCCGCGTTGAAATCGCCGCACAGGATCAACGGTCCCTGCGCTGCAAGCGGCCGCAGCATGGCGGCAATCTTCCCGGCTTGCGATCGCCGCATCGCGGACAACGACCAGTCTCCGGCGGTGGCGAGATGGGTATTGCCGATGAATACCGGCCGCTCCAGCGGCAGCGCCGCGACTTGCAGGATGCGCGGCTCGTTTTCGACATGGACGACTGAACCGGTGCCCGGCGGGCCCAGCTGGAACGCGGCCGTCCGGGACAACGGAATTCTGGATGCGATGGCGAGTCCAAAATATTGTCCCGTTCCGTGGTACACCTCTTCGGGCATGAGGGCGGGCGCGAAGTACCAGCAATAGCCGGATGTATTGCCTTGCCCGCGACCAAACAGGACCGGCAGGCCAACCGCCGGTTCGAGCGCTACTTCCTGCAACGCACATAGATCGATGTCCAGTTCCGCAATTTTTGCAGCAATCGCCTCGTAGTTCTTGTTCGATGCAATATTCCAGGTGGCTATTCGGAGGTTCTTGCGGCTCACGGCGGCTCCACGTCGGGCTGACAGGCGACGGCCTGTTGATTGCGGGTGAAGACACGCCGCGCAAGGCAGATCATGTTCCCGGGCCTCATCACTCGCCAGCACGAGAGCGCAGAGCGCAATAGCCGGGCGTATTGAGCCACGGAAATTTTCGCCAAACCCTACTGATGCCCCGTGATTTGATCCCGGGTGCCCGCAGTGGTGCAGCGCGAAAAATCTCGTGGCGTTGCGGGCGGCCGGGGTTGCGTCGTTGTTCGGGGAACCCGCAGCCTCCGCCGCGGTTATGTCGTTTGAACCTTGGGCCGCTGGCACAGACCCATCTACCAGAGGCAAACCCCAGGAGGCGTTCATGACCCACTGGCACGATACGATGGTGGACAGGCCGGAATCCGATGGTGCGGTTTACGCGACGGGCTGGACGATTTCCGGTCTGGCCGTGCTCGGGACCGTCATTGCGGTCTGGATTCTCGGAATTTGACCGCGACGACGTCCTGCCGCTGAGCTTCGCTCCGGGACCGCGTCCGATCGGACGCCAGCTATCTCTGCAGCACCCGCTTGCCGCCGGTCGCGAGCATCCCCAGCCAGCGGCCCGTCAAAAGGCCGAGAACCACCAGCAGGCACCAGACCGGAACGAAGAACAGGGTCAGGATTCCGGCATCCTCGGGGTCGGTCTGCAGCAGCCATTTGACCACGGCAACGGGCACAAACAGCCCGATCGCGCCTCCGGTGAGGCTGGCAAAGAGGACGACAAGCTTCCGAGGGGTCATCGGCACAATAAGGCCATCGGTTCGCGCAAACTGATCGGCATTGAATCAAGCAGGCCAGATCCTGGTGGACGCACAAGGGATCGAACCTTGGACCTCTCCCGTGTGAAGGGAACGCTCTCCCGCTGAGCTATGCGTCCGGGATTGTCGTGCAGAATCAGCGGCCGGCACACCGGCGTCGGATCGGAAAATACACGCTGTCAGAGCCCGCGATTTACGAAGTGCGGGGTACCGGTGTCAAGCTAATCGGGTCGAATCCGCAGGGATTGATCAGCCCGGCTGGCGGGCGCGGGAGGCGTGGGACTGCAGCGCCCGGATGCGCTCGGCGAGCGTGCCGCCGCCCTCGGAAACGCCGGTATTGCCGCTGGCGCCATTGGCGGGCTTCGCCGCCCTCGGCGGCGGCGGCGGTTCCGCGGCCAGCATGGCCTCGATCGGCGAATTCGGGCCCTCGAGCTGCATGGCCAGTTTTGCCACTTCGGCGGCGATATCATTGATGCGCTCGCGCAGCAGCGCATTTTCCATGCGCTCGGTCGCCCACGAACTTTCGGCCTGCTGCTGGATCGCGTTGATGTCGCGCTGCAGCTTGGCGCGTTCGTCGCGTGCGACGCGGAGCTGTTCCTCTGCCGCGGCCTTCTCGGCCTTCAGCTTTTCCAGCGCCGGCCATTTGCCGCTGTTGGTGGTGGTGAGTTCGTCCTGCAGTTCCCTGGCGGTGCGTTCGGCGGCTTCCTTGGCCTGGCGCAGCTGATTGTTTTCAAAATCGCGCTCGGCCAGCAGCTTGCCCTGGGTGCCGAGCCGCGCTTCCAGATCGTTGACGCGGTTGCCGAGCATTTCGGCTTCCTTGACCTGGAGGATCAGCTGGCGGTCGAGATCGGTAACGCGCTGGCTCAAATTCTCGACGCGGCCGCGGGCCTCGACGAGTTCGCGCGTCGCCCTCTCGGAATCGCTGCGTTCCTGCTCGAGCCGGGCTTGCGTGGTGGCAAATTCCTTTTCGGCGTCGCCGACGCGGCCCCTGAGCGCCTCGATCTGGGCGCGCACCGCCACCAGCTCGACCTGGCGGGTGTCCGCCGTCATCGAGCGGTCCGACAGTTCGGCGTGGATTTTCACCAGCTCGAGTTGCTTGTCCTTGAGCGCCTGCTCGGCGTCGCGCAGCGATTCGGTCTTGGCGGTGAATTCCTCTTCGGTCGCGCGCAGCTGTTCCTTGACCGCCTTCTCGCGCGCCTCGAGCGAAAAGATCGTGGCGTTCTTCTCGCCGAGCTCGAGCTTCATGCGGTTGATCGCATCGGATTTCTTGCCGAGTTCGGCGAGCTGGCTGGTGGTCTTGTTCTTGAGCTGGTCGACGCTCATCTCGAGCCGCCGCGCCGACATCGCGAATTCCGCGCGCAACTGGTCCTTGTCGGCC
>JAYSPJ010000757.1:0-7265 GCA_043722155.1 Bradyrhizobium sp. | reverse complement strand
CAGAACAAGCGGCGCTTCACCGACCGGACGCCGACCTGGGACGTGCTGCATAAGTATCCGCACGACTACAAGGTGGTGTTCGTCGGCGACGCCTCGATGAGCCCTTACGAAGTCATGGTGCCCGGCGGTTCGGTCGAGCACGTCAACGAAGAGGCCGGCTCGGTCTGGCTGGAGCGCATCACCCGCACCTATCCGCATGCGGTGTGGCTCAATCCGGTGGCGCAGCGGCATTGGGACTATTCGGAATCCACCACCCTGATCCGCCGGCTGTTCTCGGAGCGCATGTACCCGATCACGATCGAAGGCCTCGAAGGTGCGATGAAGGAACTGGTGCGGTAGATGCCACCATCGTCATTCCGGGGCGCGCGCAGCGCGAACCCGGAATCTCGATGTAATGAAATTCGGTCGAGATTCCGGGTTCAACGCTTCGCGTTGCCCCGGAAAGACGGGAGAACCCATCAATGCCCCAGGACATCCACACCGGCATCAAGGCTTTGATCGACGAGGCCAATGCCGAGATCGAGACCTTGAGCGCGGCGGAGGCGATCCAGGCCGCGCAGGACGACGGCGTCGTGATCGTCGATATCCGCGATCCCCGCGAGATCGAGCGTGACGGCCGGATTCCCGGCGCGTTCTCCTGCACCCGCGGCATGCTCGAATTCTGGATCGATCCGGCGAGCCCTTACGCCAAAGCGATTTTCCAGGAGGACAAGAAGTTCATCTTTCATTGCGCCGGCGGCCTGCGTTCGGCGCTGGCCGCCAAGACCGCACAGGACATGGGACTGAAGCCGGTCGCCCATCTCGGCGGCGGTTTTGCGGCCTGGCGCGATGCCGGCGGTCCGGTGGAAAAATTCGAGCCGAAGAAGAAGAGTTGAAGTTTTCCTTCGTCATTCCGGGGCGCGCGCCAGCGCGAACTACGATGTGCAATTGCACATCGGAGAATCTCGATCGAGTCATTGTTACGGCAAGATTCCGGGTCTGCGCCTGGCGGCGCATCCCTGGAATGACAACAAGGATTTGGCATCGATGACATCATCCACCGACGATCCGCTGGTCTCCACCGACTGGCTCGCCGCCCGTCTCGACGATCCCAAGGTCAAGATCATCGACGCCTCCTCCAAGTTGCCCGGTGTGCTGCCGCTGCCGTCGGAGGATTATCTCGCCGGCCATATTCCGGGCGCGGTGTTCTTCGACGTCAACACCATTGCCGATCCCGATGATCCGCGGCCGCATATGTATCCCGATGCCGCGCAGTTCGCGCGCGACGTCGCGGCGCTCGGCATTTCCTCAGGCGATACCGTGGTCGCCTACGATTCCGGCGGCTGGACCGCAGCGCCCCGGGCGTGGTGGATGTTGCTGTCGTTCGGTCATCCCGATGTGAAGGTGCTGGACGGCGGCCTGAAGAAATGGCTGCGCGAAGGCCGCCCGACGCATTCCGGCAAGGTCACGCCGAAGCCCGGCAAATTCCGGGCGACGCTCGATTCCAGCACCATCCGCAGTCAGCAGCAATTGGTGGACAATCTGACGACAAGAGGCGAGCAAGTGGTCGATGCGCGCGCGCGGCCGCGCTTCGAGGGAACGGTTGCCGAAGTGTGGCCGGGCCGCCGCTCCGGCCACATCCCGGGCAGCCGCAACGTGCCCTACAACGAATTGTTCGATGCCGGCACCGGCGCGATGAAGCCGCTGGAGGATTTACGCAAAGCCTTCACCGGGGCGGGCGTCGACCTGACAAAGCCGATCGTGACCAGCTGCGGCTCCGGCGTCTCCGCGCTGGTGCTGACGCTGGCGCTGTACCGGCTCGGCGTACGCGGGTCGGCACTTTATGACGGCTCGTGGGCCGAATGGGGCCTGCCGGGCGGCCCGCCGGTCGCGACCGGCCCGGCCTGAGCGCGTATTCCGCAAAAGTGGGTACCGGTTTTGCGATTAGCGTACGCGCAGACTGAAACCAGGAAATTCAGCGGCTGCGAGTCGTCATCGTCGGCTGCGCGAATGGATCGGCGGCCTGCTGTTGAGCCGCGGCCTCTCGCGCGCGTTGCGCGATCCTGCGCCGCTGGGCGGTGCGCCGCGCCTTCAAGCGCTTCCTGGCGACGCTCTGGTCGGGTTTTGCGACGGTCTTCGCCGGCGGCTGTGCCTCGATGGCAACGGACGGGCCGCCCAATGTGGCGATCTTCGTCGTGGCGATCCCGTCCTCGGCTGCGATCGCTTGTTCGGATGCGGGCGCGACGGCTTCATGGGCCGGCGGCAAGGCCTGCTCCGCCGTCGCGATCCTGGCTTCCTCAGCGGGGGCGGGCGCCTCGCGTTGCACGGAAGTTTCCGCGGCCGGGATTTCAGGCTTCGCGGCCTCCGGCGGGGGTGCATCCTGCGCTTTCAGCGCGGCGATTTTTTCGGGCTGATCCGGCAGCGGGGCGATCGCCGGGGGCTCGGGGGGCGCCGCCGCCGCCGGAATGCTCGCCGCGGCCTTCTGCTGCGCCGGCTCCGGTTCGACGCGCAGCATCGCCAGCACAGGCGTTACGGGTTCCCTTGAAACTTCCCTTAAGATTTCCCTTGAGGCCTCGTTCTGTTGGGCAAACGCCGGCTCTGGCGCCACGCGCCACGAAGGGGTGCTGGCAAATTGCTCGTGGGCCGCGCGCAGCAGGGCCGCCGCACCGAGCCCGAACACCAGTATCGACATCGACAGCACAATCGCGGCGAACAGAAAACGGAAGCCGGGGAGCATGGACGCGATTTCCGCCTTCGCAGGGGTGCTGGGAAGGCCTTTGAACCATCGGGAACGCGGTGACCACAGATTCGACCGGCTTCGCGGCGCAGGACACCGTCGGCGCGCAGCGAATCAGGCTGGTTTCAGGATAGCGCAACCGCTTCCCCGGCGTTTGCACCAATTCGGCGGCCTGCCCCCCCGCCGACCCCGTTTTCTTGCGGGGTGAGGCATCGTGGCCACGCCGCTCGCGGGCCATCACAATATGCCGGAAGCGGGCCTGATTTCGCGGATTTGTCTTGAATGCGCCGCTATCTTCCGCCATCTGGCATTAACGGTCCGGTGTCGGCTTGGGGTCTATACAAGAGCGATGATGATCAAACGCATTCTGACGATTTGTGCTGCCTTGGCGGCGGGCGCAGCGGGAACCTCGCTCGCGCTGGCGCAAGGCTATTCGCAGCCCCCCGGTCCGCTCTATTCGGCATCCCCGGCGCCCTATCCGCCCGGCGGCTATATTGTCGATGAGCGCCGCGCCCGCGGTACGCCGGATTTTGACCTGCTGGACGACGACGACGCGCCGAATGCGCAGAGTTCAACCGCGCTGCCGCCCCCCGGACCGGTGCTTTCGCCGGCCGATCCGCGCTATGGCAGGCCGGACAGCCGGCCGGTTTATTCCGACCGCGCACCCGGTCCGATCCTCTCGCCGGCCGATCCGCGTTATGGCCGCCCCGATGGACCGCCGCCGGTAATCTATTCGGACCGCCCCGCCGGTGCGCCGCAACAGACCTATTCGGATCGCGGAAATGACGACCCTCGCTCGCTGCGTCCGCCGGAAGCCATCGGCGCGCCGACCGGCGTCACCGGAACCGTGCAGCCGCAAGGCGCCCCGGGCGCCGACGGCCGTCCGATGGTGTTGTCCGCGCTGCCGCCCGAAGAACAGCCCGAAGTCGGTCCGGCGCAACTGCCGCCGCACCTGCGCAAGCAGGAAGTGGCGTACGCCACCAAGGAACCGGCGGGAACGCTGATCGTCGATACCCCCAACACCCACCTCTATTACGTCCTGGGTAATGGGCGCGCGATCCGCTACGGCGTCCGCGTCGGCCGCGACGGCTTCACCTGGACCGGCGTGCAGAAGGTCTCGCGCAAGGCCGAGTGGCCGGATTGGCATCCGCCGACCGAGATGATCGAACGTCAGCCCTATCTGCCGCGCTTCATGGCCGGCGGCCCCGGCAATCCCATGGGCGCGCGCGCCATGTATCTCGGCTCCACCGTCTTTCGCATCCATGGCACCAACCAGCCCTCGACCATCGGCAAGTTCGTCTCGTCGGGCTGCATCGGCATGCTGAACGAGGACGTCTCTGACCTGTTCGATCGGGTCAAGGTCGGCACCCGCGTGGTCGTGCTTCCCGGCGGCGCGCCGCCGGCGTCGACCGCGGCCGCCTCGGCGCAGCCGCTGCCCGCTCAGGGTTCGGCGCAGGCATCGAGCGCTCCGGTGCCCGGCATGCAGCCCACCGTGGTGCCGCCGCTGCCGGCGCCGGTGACGGTGCGGTAAGGTCGGGACCGAAAACGATCATTGTCAAAAAGGCCCGCTGAAGCGGGCCTTTTTTATTCGTCATTGCGCGCCCGATGACAGGCTCCGCGAAGCAATCACGCCTCGCAATGACCGCGAGCGCAGGTGACTTGACGGCTACGCCAGCCTTCGCAGCGGTTCGCCCTTGAACCAGGCGTCGATGCCCTCGACCATCTGGCCGTAGTGGTTGCGAAAACTCTCCTCGGTGACGTAGCCGAGATGCGGCGTCAGCACGAGGTTGTCGAGCTTGCGGAACGGATGGTCGACCGGCAGCGGCTCGACCGAGAACACGTCGACCGCAGCCCCCGCGATCTTTTTCTGTTGCAGGGTTTGCAATAGCGCCGTCTCGTCCACGATCGGCCCGCGCGCGGTGTTGACGAGGTAGCTGGTCGGCTTCATCCGGGCCAGATCGGCCGCCCCCACCAGTCCGCGCGAGCGCTGGCTCAGCACCACATGCACGGTGACGATGTCGGCGGTGGCGAACAATTCCTCCTTGCCGGCGTAACCGACCCCGACCTCCTTGCATCGCTCCGGCGTCAGGTTCGGGCTCCATGCGATCACGTTCATGCCGAACGCTTTTGCCAGCCCCGAAACCTTGGCGCCGAGCTTGCCGAGGCCGACCACGCCGAGCGTCTTGCCCTCGATCTCGACCCCGGCGAATTTCTGCAGCGGCTCGCCGGCATGCATGCGCGCGCTCTCGCGGCCGATATTGCGGGTCAGTTCCAGGATCAGGCCCATCGTCAGCGGCGCGGTGGGGTCGCGGGCCCATTGCGTCCCGCACAACACGACGCCTTGATCTTTCGCGGCCTCCAGATCGAGCGCGGCATTGCGCATGCCCGAGGTGATGAACAGTTTCAGCCTGGGCAGGGCCGCGAACAGGGCGCGCGGAAACGGCGTGCGCTCGCGCATCGCGCAGATGATCTCGAAATCCTTCAGCGCGTCGGCGGCGGCTTGCTGCGAAGCGAAGGGCTGGTCGAACACGGTGACGTCGACGCGATCGGAGACCTTCGACCAGTCCGCGATATCAAGGGCCAGATTGAGATAGTCGTCGAGAATTGCACAGCGCAGCCGCGTCATGGGAGGTCCGTTCATGGCGATGATGACGGGGCGGAAACGCGCCGTCCGGGAGGCGCCATGGTCGCGCGCAATCGGCGAGTACGCAAGCGCCCGCGGCCTCAAAAGCGCTCGGGTTCAAATGCCGGCTGAAATCAGGTCGAATGCCCGCGCGACGATGCCGTCTGCTTGGCGCGCCAGGCCGGGCCGGGGCCGCGCATGTAATGCAGTTCCGGCCGGTAGGGGTCGAAGGCCCGGGCGACGAACTGGCGCCAGAAATCGCGGATTTCAGCGAAGGGATTGGTGCGTCCGTCGCGGCGGTGCGCCGGGGAGGAGAGCGATGCTGACGTGATCGTTGCCATGTCGAAGCCTGCCTTCTTGCCGGCGACTTCTGTCGCGCGGAGCGCTTTTTGGGGCGCTGGCGGGTAGTTTCGAGCCGGAGTCATTAAAAGAAGGTTTCAATTGCACCCGTCCGTAATGATACTGGTGAACGGATGGAAAACGCGCCGCCCGCGGTTGCCCTTTGGGGCCTGCCCCGCTACATCAGCGACAGCAAATTTCCGTAAAATCCACGGTTTCCAAGGGATCGCGATGGCCCGTCAGTTCGTCTATTTCATGCAGGGTTTGACCAAGAGCTACCCCACCCGCAAGGTGCTGGATAACGTCAATCTGTCGTTCTATCCCGACGCCAAGATCGGCGTGCTCGGCGTCAACGGCTCCGGCAAATCGACGCTGCTGCGGATCATGGCCGGTCTCGACAAGGAATATAACGGCGAGGCCTGGGTCGCCGAGGGCGCGCGGGTCGGCTACCTCGAACAGGAACCGCAGCTCGACGCCACCAAGACGGTGCGCGAGAACGTCATGCTGGGCGTCGCCAAGCAGAAGGGGATCCTCGATCGCTACAACGAACTGGCGATGAACTATTCCGAGGAGACCGCCGACGAGATGACCAGGCTGCAGGACGAGATCGAGGCCGCAGGGCTGTGGGATCTCGACAGCAAGGTCGACCAGGCGATGGACGCGCTGCGCTGCCCGCCCGACGATTCCGACGTGACAAAACTTTCCGGCGGCGAGCGCCGCCGCGTCGCTTTGTGCAAGCTGCTGCTCGACCAGCCCGATTTGTTGCTGCTGGACGAGCCGACCAACCATCTCGACGCCGAGTCGGTGTCATGGCTGGAAGGCCACCTGCGCAACTATCCCGGCGCCATCCTGATCGTCACCCATGACCGCTACTTCCTCGACAACGTCACCTCGTGGATTCTCGAACTCGACCGCGGCAAGGGCATTCCCTACGAGGGCAATTACACCGCCTGGCTGTCGCAGAAGCAGAAGCGGCTCGCGCAGGAAGGCCGCGAGGATGTCGCGCATCAGCGCACGCTGGAGCGCGAAAAGGAATGGATCGCGGCCTCGCCGAAAGCCCGTCAGGCCAAGTCCAAGGCGCGCTACCAGCGCTACGAGGACCTCTTGAAGCAGGCCGGCGAGAAGCAGACCCAGACCGCCCAGATCACGATTCCGGTGGCCGAGCGCCTCGGTCAGAACGTGGTCGATTTCGAGGGCCTGACGAAGGGATTTGGCGACAAGCTCCTGATCGACAACCTCACCTTCAAGCTGCCGCCCGGCGGCATCGTCGGCGTGATCGGCCCCAACGGCGCCGGCAAGACCACGCTGTTCCGGATGATCACCGGGCAGGAGAAGCCGGACAAGGGCACCATCACCATCGGCGAGAGCGTGCATCTCGGCTATGTCGACCAGTCCCGCGACTCGCTCGACGGTAAGAAGAGCGTGTGGGAGGAGATTTCCGGCGGCAACGAACTCATTCTTCTCGGCAAGCGCGAGGTCAATTCGCGTGGCTATTGCTCGTCGTTCAACTTCAAGGGCGCCGACCAGCAGAAGAAGGTCGGCGCCTTGTCAGGCGGCGAGCGCAACCGCGTGCATCTGGCCAAGATG
>JAYSPJ010000756.1:0-1888 GCA_043722155.1 Bradyrhizobium sp. | reverse complement strand
CCCAGAGCCATGCAACCTGGATGAGAGTCGTACGAAGTCTGGGGTTCCAGATTTCGATACGCCTTGATCGTGATTGATCTGCCCGCTTTGCCAGGGTGTCGGCGCAAGTCCGGCATAGGCGGCAACCTGCCTTCGGTTGCTGCGCGACAATCAGCGTGAGAAAGCCCGACAATCAAGGTGAGAAAGTTTTCTGGCGCTTGCGTCGCAGGGAGGGCGAAGCCCGACCGGAGGCGCAAGCGCCAGAAAACTCGGCCTGAGCTCCCGCGGGGAGCGCGGGCCGTCTGTTGATCGCGACCGACCGGAGGATTGGATGGATCTCCTTGTGAAGGGATCCGCCCATTGCCCGGCCGCCATGTCACCGATCACCAGATGAGGCTCTACATGACATTCCGACAGACAGACGGCCCGGCGGTCTCGGCCGCGAAGGCGTCGATCAGCACGGCCACCGCCTATCGCTTCGAGCAGGACCACCGACCGCCATCGGCCAAGGCGGAGCCGCGCGGTCGCCGCCGCGCCGATCCCTTGGTCGCATTCTTTGACGCCGAAGTCGTGCCGATGCTGACCGCGGCGCCGGAGTTGCGCGCGGTGGCGATCTTCGAAGAGATGCAAAGGCGCTATCCCGACCTGTCCGACGGCGTGCGCCGGACCTTCGAGCGCCGCATTCGCGCGTGGCGGGCCCTGCATGGCGTGGACCAGGAGGTGATCTTCCGCCAGGTCCATGAACCCGGCCGGATGGGACTGTCGGATTTCACCGACATGGCCGAGCTGTGCGTAACGATCGCGGGCGTTCGGCTCGACCATCGGCTCTATCACTTCCGCCTCGCCTACTCCGGCTTCGCGCATGCCCATGTCATCCTCGGCGGCGAAAGCTATGTGGCGCTGGCCGAAGGATTGCAGAATGCGCTGTGGACCCTGGGTGGTGCGCCGCACGAGCATCGCAGCGACAGCCTCTCGGCCGCGTTCCGCAACCTCGACCCCGACGCGCATGAGGACCTGACCCGGCGCTATGATGCACTGTGCCTCCATTACGGTATGGAACCGACCCGCAACAACCGCGGTGTGGCCCATGAGAACGGTGCGATCGAAAGTGCGCACGGCCATCTCAAGAAGGCGGTCATGGATGCGCTGCTGATGCGTGGCACCAGCGACTTCGACGATCTCGCAGACTATCGCCTCTTCATCGACGAGATTGTCAGCCGCAAGAACGCCCATCACGCCAAGCGCATCGCCGCCGAACGAACCGTGCTGCAACAACTGCCCGGGCAGCGCACCAGCGACCATGAGGAGACGCTGGTCACCGTCACTTCCTCGGGCGGATTCACGCTCAAGAAGGTCTTCTACACCGTCCCGTCCCGGTTGATCGGCCATCGCCTGCGCGTCCGGCTGTATGATGACCGCCTCGACGTGTTCATCGGCGCCACCTTGCTGATGACGCTGACGCGCGGGCGTGCAACGGCGGCCGGCAAGCACGCCCATGTCGTGGACTATCGCCATGTGATCCACGCTTTGCGGCGCAAACCCATGGCGCTGCGCAATCTCGTCTACCGTGACCAGTTGTTCCCTCGCGACGCCTATCGCCTGACCTTCGAGCGGATGCTCGAACAACTCCCGGAAAAATCGGCGTGTCGCCTGATGGTCGATCTTCTCGCACTCGCCCATGAGCGCGGCTGCGAAGCGGATCTCGCCCTGTTGCTCACCGCCGATCTCGCAGCGACCCGACTGCCCGACATCGCCGCCCTGCGCGCCCACTTCGCGCCGGATCCCTCCTCCCTTCCCGAGGTCGTCGTCCATCTCACGCCACTGATCGCCTACGAGGCCCTGCTCGGCGCCGACTTCGGAGATGCAGCATGACACAGACCATCGACAGGGCCCGGCTGACGTTGTTGCT
>JAYSPJ010000755.1:0-2154 GCA_043722155.1 Bradyrhizobium sp. | reverse complement strand
CCAGAGTTTTGTCGCGGAAGTCGGCTGGCGGCTGGGATGAGTGTTGAAGCGGCACTGCCGCAGCGAGCGCGGTTTCCACCTCTCCCTTTGGGAGAGGTCGGCGCGCAGCGCCGGGTGAGGGGGGCAGGTCGATCGATAGTCCGTAACCCCTCACCCGGCTCGCATCTGGTGATGCGATCCGACCTCTCCCGAAGGGAGAGGTGAGACCGAGCGCGCGGCACGTTTCGATCAAATTCCCGCATCTGAACAAAAAAAGCGGCCCGACCGGGCCACCTTTTGTTGTCCGATATAGTCGCTACTCAGCCCCCGCTGCCGCCGATCACGGCGCGGACGGTGTCGTCGGGGCCGAAATCGTCGGCGCCGTCGACGTAGAGCAGCGCGCTCAGTTTCGAGCGCGCGCGGTTGACGCGGCTCTTGATGGTGCCGACCGCGCAGCCGCAGATGGCGGCTGCGTCCTCATAGGAGAAGCCGGAGGCGCCGACCAGGATCAGCGCTTCGCGCTGGTCCTGCGGCAGCTTGTCGAGCGCCACGCGAAACTCCTCGAATTCCAGATGCGCGCTTTGCGCCGGCTGGGTTTTCAGGGTTTTGGCATAATTGCCGTCGGCGTCCTCGACCTCCCGCCGCCGCTTGCGGTAGTCGGAGCGGAACAGGTTGCGCAGGATCGTGAACAGCCAGGCCGGCAGGTTCGAGCCGGGCTGGAACGAGTCGATATTGGCGAGCGCGCGCAGCAGCGTCTCCTGCACCAGATCGTCGGCACGGTCGCCATTGCCGCTGAGCGAGATCGCGAAGGCGCGCAAGGACGGGACCGACGCCAGGATGTCGTCGCGAAGTGAGTCTGTGAGAGGCATTAGTCCCTCCCGTCGTTTTTGGCGGGATCTCCGGTAGGTCCTGGTGCATCGAGCTTCTTGATCAGCTCGGCGAAGCGGTCCGGCACGCCCTGCCGCACCACGTCGTCGTACATGGCCCTGAGCTGGTGCCCGATCCTGGATTGAATCTCGGTGTTGAGCCGGCCCGGCTTTCCGGGAGCGACCGCCTTGCTGGCTTGAGGCTTTACATCTTTCATGACTTGTTCCACGCTTCCCCGAGAGTTAAGTCCCTGAAATTTAAAGAATTATCCTTGATATCGGAGGTCTGGGCTGCATTCCTAACCGGGCTAATTCCAGCCGGGCGGGAAAGTTCCCGGGAACAGGGGAACTTTTCTGAGGCTGGAACGTAGTCCCGCACATCTGGGGGAACCGGGTCATCCCCGTCGGGATGGCTTGGCCCAACAGCAGGATATATGGAGTGGGGATGTCGCGATCACAGCTTGTTGCTGAACATTTACCGTTATTGCGGCGCTATGCCCGTGCGCTGACGGGAAATCAGGCCTCCGGCGACGCCTATGTCGGAGCCATGCTGGAAGCCCTGCTGCAGGACCCGTCCTTGCTCGACGAGCAGCACGGCCCGCGCGCCGGCCTGTTCCGGCTGTTCACGAAAATCTGGAATTCGGTCTCGCTCAACGACGATTCCGACGTGGCGCCGCTGCCGTCGGAGCGGCGGCTGTCGAACATCACGCCGCTGCCGCGGCAGGCCTTCCTGCTGCTGTCGCTGGAAGGTTTTTCCGAAGAGGAAGTGTCCTGGATTCTCGGCGTCGACGTCGCCGAGACCCGCAAGCTGGCCGATACCGCCGGCCGCGAAATGGCCGCCGAGATCGCCACCGACGTGCTGATCATCGAGGACGAGACCTTCATCGCGATGGATCTCGAGAACCTGGTGAAGAATCTCGGTCACAACGTGATCGGCGTCGCCCGCACCCACGCCGACGCCATTGCGCTCGCCAAGAACAAGAAGCCGGGCCTGATCCTGGCCGACATCCAGCTCGCCGACGGCTCATCCGGCCTCGACGCCGTCAACGAACTGTTGAAGGTATTCGAGGTGCCGGTGGTGTTCATCACCGCCTATCCCGAACGTTTCCTGACCGGCGAGCGCCCCGAGCCGGCGTTCCTGATCTCGAAACCGTTCCAGCCGGCGATGGTCTCCGCCGTCGCCAGCCAGGCACTGTTCTTCCAGCGCAACTCGCGCAACAGGGCGCCGCGGGCGGCGGCGTCGTGATCTGACCGACGGTCGGACTGAAATGAATTTGGCGCGCGGCAAGGCGCGCCGATTTTTTTTGCC
>JAYSPJ010000754.1:0-6923 GCA_043722155.1 Bradyrhizobium sp. | reverse complement strand
GCAGGGACCCAAACGCCGCGGCCTATCGTTCAAGCAGGGAGGAAGACATCTCGCCCACAATCGGCGCCCGGGATTATGGGTCCCTGCGTTCGCAGGGACGACGTTGAGGGGACCCAAATCCGCCCGGCGGGCTTCCATTAAGCCAATCCTAAACAAATTGCTTAAAAATGCCGCTTTGCATTCAAGCCTTGTTTTCTGGGAGAAACCGGATGGCAATTGGAATCCCGGCGCGCCGGTTCGCTTTTTGGCGACTTAATCTCGGACCCAAGGCCGTGCTCGGCGCGGCGCTGCTGATCGCGGTCAATACCGCGCTGGTGGCGGGCGCCGGCTACTGGTCGCTGAGCCGCGACTTCGACAAAAGCGCGCTCGACGACATCGACGTCAATCTGCGCACGCTGAGCCTCGCCTTCGCCGAAAGTTTTTCCAATGCGAAGGTAACGCTCAGAGACGGTGTGGTCGAGCGGGTCGAAATCGCAAGGATGCCGGAATTTTCCGACCACAAGATCGTCGACCGCGCGGTCGGCTATGTCGGCGGCAACGCCACGCTGTTCGTCTACGACGATACCTCCAAGCAGTTCATCCGCCGCACCACCAATGTGAAGAAGGAAAACGGCGACCGGGCGGTCGGCACCCAGCTCGCGGCCGATCATCCCGGCCAGGCCATGCTCCGCCGCGGCGAGGCCTACAAGGGCCCGGCGATGCTGTTCGGCCGCCGCTTCTTCACCGCCTACCAGCCGGTGTTCGGCGAGGCCGGCAAGGTGATCGGCATCGTCTATGTCGGCATTCCCACCGCGCAGTTCGACGCCATGCTGGCGCAGGCGCTGTGGGCGATGGCGATCGCGGCCGCGATCGGCGCGCTGATCGTGCTCGGCATGACCATGGCGATCGTGCGCCGCGTCACCGCGCCCTTGAAGGCGGTGACGGAATCGCTGACCGGGCTCGCCGAGGGCCGGACCGACGTCGAGGTGCACCACGCCGACCGCCATGACGAAATCGGCGCGATCGCCCGAACCATCGGCGTGTTCAAGAACAATCGCATCGAGCGCCTCAAGCTCGAGCGCGAGCGCGCCAGCGCCGAAGCCCAGGCGGTCGAGCAGCGCAAGGCGGAGCTGAACAGCTTCGTCGACGACTTCCGCGAACGGATCGGCGGCATCATCGAGCAGGTGCTGAATTCCTCGGGGCAGTTCGAGAAGGACGCGCAGCGGCTTTCGGTGACGGCGCATTCGACCGCGGAGATGTCGGGCCGCTCCGCCGACGCCTCGCGGGCGGCTTCCGAACATGTCCGCAGCGCGGCGGCCGCTTCCAGCGAGCTGTCGCAGTCGATCGTCGAAATCAGCCGCCGGGTTCAGGAGTCGAACGGGGTCGCCACCGACGCGGTCAGGCAGGCCACCGCCACCGACCAGCGGATGACGGAACTGACGGCGGCCGGCGACCGCATCGGCGACGTGGTCAAGCTGATCACCTCGATCGCGGAACAGACCAATTTGCTGGCGCTCAATGCCACCATCGAGGCGGCGCGCGCGGGCGACGCCGGCCGCGGCTTTGCCGTGGTGGCGCAGGAGGTCAAGACGCTGGCCGGCCAGACCGCGAAGGCGACCGACGAGATCTCCTCGCACATCGTCAACATGCAGAACGCCACCGAAGAGTCGGTCAACGCCATCAAGGCGATCGGGCAGACCATCGAGCGCATCAGCGGGATCTCGACCTCGATTTCATCCGCGGTCCAGCAGCAGGGCACCGCGACGCAGAGCATCGCGCAGGGCGTCGAGGCCGCCGCCGGCGGCACCCTCGACGTCGCCGACAACATCGAGCGGGTCGCCAAGGGCGCGACGGAGACCGAGACCACGTCGGGACAGATGCTGAAATCGGCGCGTGAACTCGCCGAGGTCTCTACCCATCTGAAGGCCGAGGTGGAGAAATTCCTGGACAGCGTCCGCGCCGCGTGAGGAAGCGGCGCGGAGCCCCATCCTTCGAGACGCGGCGAAGACGCCGCTCCTCAGGATGAGGGCGGTGGTAGACCCTCATGGTGAGGAGCGCGGCCACGCCGCGCGTCTCGAACCATGAAGGCCGAGCGACCTACCTCGTCCCGAACGTGGTGGCGCCGAACAGCGCCTTTTGCGTCGAGGGTTGCGAGCGCCAGTATTGCGGCGGCGCCGAAACCTCGCCGCCGAGTTCGGCGGCGGCGTGCCAGCCCCAGCGCGGGTCGAACAGCATGCCGCGCGCCAGCGCCACCATGTCGGCCTTGCCGGAGGCTATGATCTCTTCGGCCTGCCTGGCTTCGGTGATCAGGCCGACCGCCATGGTGGTGACGCCGGTGGCTTCTTTCACCGCCTGCGCCAGCGGCACCTGGTAGCCGGGGCCGAGCGGAATTTTTTGCAGCGGCGACACGCCGCCGGAGGACACATCGATCCAGTCGACGCCGCGCTTTTTCAGCTCCCTGGCAAACTCGATGGTTTGCGGAAGATCCCAGCCGCCCTCGATCCAGTCGGTGGCGGAGACCCGCAAACCGACCGGCTTGTTGGCCGGAAATGCCGCGCGCACCGCGTCGAACACTTCGAGCGGAAACCGCATGCGGTTCTGCAAGCTGCCGCCATATTGGTCGGTACGGCGGTTGGAGATCGGCGACAGGAACTGATGCAGCAGGTAGCCATGGGCGCAATGCACCTCGATGCCGTCGATGCCGAGCCGCTCGGTCCGCTGCGCCGCGGCCACGAAGGCGTCGCGGATGCGCTTCAGCCCCGCGTCATCGAGCGCGCGCGGCGGCGCCTCGCTCTCCTTGTGCGGCACGGTGGAAGGACCCTCGGCCTGCCAGCCGCCTTCGGACACCGGGATCAGCTGGCCGCCGTCCCACGGCCGGTGGCTCGAGGCCTTGCGGCCGGCATGGGCGAGCTGCATCACGATGGCGGCCTTCGAGTGCTTGCGCACCGAGGCCAGGATCGGCTTCAGCGCAGCTTCGGTGGCGTCGTTCCACAGCCCGAGGCAGCCCGGCGTGATGCGGCCGATCGCCTCCACCGCGGTCGCCTCGATGCAGAAGGCCGCCGCGCCCGACAGCGCCAGCGAGTTGATGTGCGTGAAGTGCCAGTCGTTGGCCTCGCCGTTCTCGGCGGAATACTGGCACATCGGCGCCACCATGATGCGATTGGAAAGCACAAGGCCGCGCAGCGTGATCGGAGAAAACAGGGCGCTCATATGGGGGTATCCGGATGGAGGGAGGAAACGGCTCTTGGCATACTCTAAGGGCCGTGGCGGCGATTACCAACTGCCGGCGTTGCAGGGCGGGGGCTCATTTGCGGGGAAGCCGGAATTCATGCCATCAGCGTGAACTGCAGCAGCAGATTGCGCTGGATCATCGAGAAATTGTCGTCGGAGACCAGCGTCAGCACGGTGTCGCCCTCCGGCGTGACGTGGGCGTCGATGGCTTCCATGTTGTCGACCTCGTGGCCGAGATCCGCCTCGAAGATCGAGGGGCCGTCGACCAGCGCGCCCGGCGCCAGCGATGTGAGCGGGATGCGCCGGATCCGGATGCCGACGCCGGCGAGCCAGGAGAATTTCCGCTCCAGCACCAGGAGCTCGCCGGAACGCAGCAGCACCGCGTCGCTGACCTCGAACCTGTCGGTGCGGCGAAGGCTGAACTGCCCCGGCGTCTTGCCGCCGATCAGGAATGCCAGGATGTTGCCGCCGGCATCGAGGCCGCGCTCGGAGATCGCGATCAGCGTCCCCGCCAGCGGCAGGCCCTTCGGGACCATCACCAGGGCTTCCAGCCCCTTGTTGTTGGGCAATTTGCGCACGGCCGGCGGCAGCGGAATTTCTTCGCCGCGCGCCCGCGTAAACCCCCTGGCGAGATCGTAACGCAGCAATCGGTTGACCCGCTCGAGGCCGACATAGGCCAGCGTGCCATCGAGCGCGAGCGATTCGGAATCATACCAGCCGCGCGCGGTGATCGGCCGGCCGTCGGGCCCGAGCAGGGGGGCGGCCTCGACCTCGTCGAGCCCGGTCATCTCGCGGCCCCGGTAGACGATGCGGCCGGTGAACCAGCTGCCCTTGTCGCTGACCGCAATGAAGCGCTCGCTCCTCGGATCGAGGCGAAATCCCGACAGCCCGCCAAAACCGCGAAACCGCGAGGTCAGGATCAGGCCGCTGCGATATTCCAGCGCGCCGAACCGCACCCGCGCGCGGTCGCGGGTGTCGAAAGAGGGGATCGGCCGGGCGTTGACCTCGATCGTGACCGGCGCTGCGACCGTGAATTCGTCGGGCGCAATCGGCTTCTGCGCATGGGCGATCGCGGGGATTGCGGCGCCCGAAATCCCCGCCGCCGTCAACTTCAGGAAGCGGCGGCGGCTGAGATGTGCGCGCATGCTGTTACGAATGCAATCGGCGCCGGCGGCCGGACTTCGAGGGCGCGGCCCCACTGGTCTCGCTGAACAGCTCGGCGAGCTTTTCGGTGATGGCGCCGCCGAGTTCCTCGGCATCGACGATGGTGACCGCGCGGCGATAATAGCGCGTGACGTCGTGACCGATGCCGATCGCGATCAGTTCGACCGGCGAGCGGGTCTCGATCTCCTCGATGATGTGGCGCAGATGGCGCTCCAGATAATTGCCGGGATTGACCGACAGCGTGGAGTCGTCGACCGGCGCGCCGTCGGAAATCATCATCAGGATCTTGCGCTGCTCGGAGCGGCCGAGCAGCCGCTTGTGCGCCCAGTCCAGCGCCTCGCCGTCGATGTTTTCCTTCAGCAGCCCTTCGCGCATCATCAGCCCGAGATTCTTCCGCGCGCGCCGCCATGGCGCGTCGGCGGATTTGTAGATGATGTGGCGGAGATCGTTGAGGCGCCCCGGATTGGCCGGCTTGCCGGCGGCCAGCCACGCCTCGCGCGACTGCCCGCCCTTCCAGGCCCGCGTGGTGAAGCCGAGAATTTCCACCTTGACGCCACAGCGTTCCAGCGTGCGCGCCAGAATATCGGCGCAGGTCGCCGCCACCGTAATGGGACGCCCGCGCATCGAGCCGGAATTGTCCAGGAGCAGCGTCACCACGGTGTCGCGGAACGTCGCTTCCTTCTCGTTCATGAACGACAGCGGATGATAGGGATCGGTCACCACGCGCGACAGCCGCGCCGGATCGAGCACGCCCTCTTCGAGATCGAACTCCCAGGCACGGTTCTGCTGCGCCATCAGGCGGCGCTGCAGCCTATTCGCCAGCCGCGCCACGATGCCCTGCAGATGCGCGAGTTGCTTGTCGAGATAGCTGCGCAGGCGCTCCAGCTCGTCGTGGTCGCAGAGATCCTCGGCCGCGATCACCTCGTCGAATTTCGGCGCGAAAGCATGATATTCCGGGCCGCGCGGCTCGTTGGCGCTGCGCGAATTCGGCCGCGTCGCTTCGCCCGGCGTCTCGTCGTCGCCGAGTTCGCCGTCGTCGAAGGTGTCCGACGTGGAGGCCTGCGCACTTTCCATGGCGCTTTCCGACATCTCGTCGGTGGAGGCCTGCGCCTGATCGGCGCTCATTTCCTGCGCCGCGTCGCTGTCGGGCGAGCCTTCGGCGCCGGACTGGTCGTTCTCGCCGTCGCGGTTCTCGTCCTGATTCTCGTCGTCGTCGGAGTCGGCGTTGCGGTCGTCGCCGAGTTCGAGCGCCGACAACAGGTCATGCACGACGTCGCCGAATTTCGCCTGGTCTTCGGTGACGCGGCTGAGCTGATCGAGCCGCGCGCCGATCTTGTCTTCCAGCACCGGACGCCACAGGTCGACCATCTTGCGGGCAGCCGCCGGAGGAGCGAGGCCGGTCAGGCGTTCGCGCACCAGCATCGCCAGCGCGTCCGACAGTGGCGCATCGGCGCGATCGGTGATCTCGTCGAACTTGCCGCGATGGAAATGATCGTCGAGCATCGCGGTGAGATTCTTGGCGACGCCGGCCATCCGCCGCGCGCCGATCGCCTCGACCCGCGCCTGCTCGACCGCCTCGAACACGCCGCGCGCCTGCGGATTGCCCGGCATCAGCTTGCGGTGCACTTTCGGATCGTGACAGGCGAGTTTCAGCGCGATCGAATCGGCGTGGCCGCGCACGATGGCGGCATCGCGTTTTGTCATCTTGCGCGCCGGCTCCGGCAGCCGCGCCTTGCCCGGCGCGAGGCCCGGACGCTCGGCGGCGAACGTTACTTCCAGCTCTGGCATTTTCGCGATCGCACGCAAACAGGACGTCACCGCGCGCTTGAACGGCTCGGTCGGCGCTTCCTTCGATCCGGTTCGAAACTTCTGGTTCGACGTTGTCATTGCCACCTCACCGCCGTGGTTCCCCGCGAGCGCGGGAGCCCACCAGCGGTCGTTACGAAAGCGCCACGTTCACCGAGGATTCCGCGAGTTCCGCATTGAAGCAGCGCTGATAAAATTCGGCGACCAGCGGCCGCTCCAGTTCGTCGCATTTGTTGAGGAAGGTGACACGGAAGGAAAAGCCGATGTCGGTGAAGATCTCGGCGTTCTCCGCCCAGGTGATCACCGTACGCGGGCTCATCACCGTCGACAGATCGCCGTTGGCGAAGGCGTTGCGGGTGAGGTCCGCAAGCCGCACCATCTTGTTGACGATGTCGCGGCCTTCCGGGTTGCGGTAGTGACGCGCCTTGGCCAGCACGATCTCGACTTCCTCATCGTGCGCCAGATAGTTCAGCGTGGTGACGATCGACCAGCGATCCATCTGGCCCTGGTTGATCTGCTGGGTGCCGTGGTAGAGGCCGGAAGTATCGCCGAGGCCGACCGTGTTGGCGGTCGAGAACAGCCGGAACGCCGGATGCGGCTTGATCACCTTGTTCTGGTCGAGCAGCGTCAGGCGGCCGGAGACCTCCAGCACGCGCTGGATCACGAACATCACGTCGGGACGGCCGGCGTCGTATTCGTCGAACACCAGCGCGATATTGTGCTGCAGCGCCCAGGGCAGGATG
>JAYSPJ010000753.1:0-15195 GCA_043722155.1 Bradyrhizobium sp. | reverse complement strand
GAGGAGGCTCCGCCGCTGCAGCCGGAAACTTCCGGCACCATTACCGCCGAGGACAAGCGGCGGATCCGCAACAAGCCGATCATGAGCGCCGGCACCGGGCTGTAACCGGAGCGCTTGCGCAAACCGCGAAATCCGCATCACTATTACCGAATGAGCAAAGAAACGCCGTGCATCGCAGTCTGTATGATCGATCCCGGAACCAGCCTGTGTCTAGGCTGCGGCCGTACCTTGCCGGAGATCGCGCGCTGGCACCGGATGGACCCGGCGGAGCGGCATGCGGTGATGGGGCAGCTGACGGCGCGCATGACCGATGCCGGCCTCGCCCAGCCCGAGATGGCGGCCGGCCCGAAGCCGGACTGACGCACGGCTGCGCTTGCATCTCAACCTGCACCTCCACTTGCACGGGAGGCGCGCTGTGAGCCGCTTTCTGCTGGTTCTGATCATGCTGGCGGTGACGGCCGGCGCCGTGATCGCCTACAAGGATCCGGAGCAACTGGCGCGCGCCAGCGACAGCGTGTCCGACATGCTGCGCCAACGAACCGTATCGCCGGCGCGCGACGTTCAGATCCCGCGCCGTCAAGGCGGTGAATTCGCCCTGCACGCCAGGATCAATGGCGTCAGCGCGCCGATGGTGATCGACACCGGCGCGACCTCGGTGGTGCTGACCTGGGAGACCGCGAAGGCGATCGGACTGCCGCTTGAAATGCTCGAATACAATGTCGACGTCGAAACCGCCAGCGGCCATACCAAGGCGGCGCGGCTGACGCTGGACCGTCTCGCCGTCGGCAGACTGGTCGAGCGTTCTGTTCCGGCGCTGGTGGTGCCGCGCGGGCAGATGAAGACCAACCTGCTCGGCATGAGCTTTCTGGACCGGCTGGAAAGCTGGGGAGTTCAGGCCGACAGACTGAAACTGCAGGGCTATCCCGATGTCTCAGGCCGCAATCGACGCGACCGCGCGGCCGCCAACTAGCGCAATCGCATCGCGCAGCACGTTGACGCCTGCACCCGGCCTGACGCCGTTCTCGGCGAGATGACGGCGGAACGCACGCGCGCCCGGCACGCCGTGAAACGCGCCGACGAAATGCCGCGTCATCGAATGCAGCCGCGTACCCTGCGCGAGTTGATCCTCGATGTAGGGAACCATCGCCTCGAACACGTCCTTCATCGTTGCGTGCGGCGCCGCTTCGCCGAACAATTCGGGATCGGCCGCCAGCAATCGCCACGGCTCGTGATAGGCCGCCCGCCCCAACATCACGCCATCGACATGCGTCAGGTGCGCCTTCGCCGCGGCGAGATCGGCGATGCCGCCATTGATGATGACGGGCAGATCCGGCATCGACGCCTTCAGCCGATACACCCTGTCGTAGTCGAGCGGCGGGATGTCGCGGTTTTCCTTCGGCGACAATCCATTGAGCCAGGCCTTGCGGGCATGCACGATCAGCGCATCGGCGCCGGCGGCGACGACGCCGCGCGCCAGCGCATCGAGCGCGATCTCCGGATCCTGATCGTCGATGCCGAGCCGGCATTTGACGGTAACGGGAATGCCGACCGCGCGCTTCATGGCCTCGACGCCCGCGGCGACGAGACCCGGCTCCGCCATCAGGCAGGCACCGAAGCGGCCGTCCTTCACCCGGTCCGACGGGCAGCCGACATTCAGGTTGATCTCGTCGTAGCCAAAGTCTTCGCCGATCTTCGCAGCCGTGGCGAGATCGCGCGGGTCCGAGCCGCCGAGCTGCAGCGCGACCGCATGTTCGCTGACGTCGAAGCCGAGCAGCCGCGCGCGATCGCCGTGGATAATGGCGCCGGTGGTCAACATCTCCGTGTAAAGCCGGGCACGCCGCGTCATCAGCCGGTGGAACACGCGGCAGTGCCGGTCGGTCCAGTCCATCATCGGGGCGACGGAGAAACGGTGATCTAACATATTGTTTTCATTGAGTTTCGTAACAAGAAATCCGTGCAAGCTGCTTGTGGACCGAGAGGCGGTCAAGGGCTGTAGAGCTAAAGCATTTTCCTTTCTTTTCAACTAGTTGAACCAAGTTCGACTGTCTCAATTAATTCGCCGCATCGATTGCCAAGACATACAAAATTTTGTATAAGCGACGCAAATGATCCGTCCAAAGCCCGTTGAATTCAGAGGCAGCGCACTCGACGATTTGCGTGCGTTTCCGGAGGTGGCCCGGCGTGAGGCGGGACATCAGCTCGATCAAGCGCAGCATGGTCGCGAGCCGGACGACTGGAAGCCCATGAATACGGTCGGCCGAGGGGTGCGGGAAATTCGCATTCGCGATGCCGCGGGAGCATTCAGGGTGCTGTATGTAGCGAAGTTCGACGACGCAGTCTACGTGCTGCACTGTTTCCAGAAGAAGTCGCAGAAAACGAGCAAGGCGGATCTGAATTTGGCCGCGCAGCGTTACCGGGATTTATTGAAGGAGCTAGATCAATGAGCAAGAAACGCTTCGCCAATGTATGGGATGCAATTGAGGATACACCCGCGCAGGCTGAGAACATGAAGCTCCGTTCGGCGTTGATCATGGCTTTGAAGGATCATATCGGCCGGACAGGACTGAGCCAATCGCAGGCCGCCAAGCTGCTTGGTGTTACCCAGCCGCGAATCTCTGATCTCATGCGCGGCAAGATCGAACTGTTTGGCCTCGATACCTTGGTCAACATGATCGGAGCTGCCGGGTTGCATGTTGAAATGCGCATCTCGGACGCGGCCTGATCAAAAAGCTGGCGCCCAGCTCTATTCCCCGATCCTGTCTGCACACAGCGATCGACCTTGGCCAACTCAACGCTTCTGAGATCGCTCCCTTGGGGTGAAGTGGCGCTGCCGTGAACTGCGGCGAACGGTTTCACACGCCTCGATTTCCCATCTGCGATCTCGCCCTGGCCGGGTGACCTCAACCCCGTGATCGTCCGCGGCGTGCCGGTCCTGCCGCCCTGCGCAGACTGGGGATTGACTAGCCTGCGCCAGTGGTGGCTCAACCTTCCAGCAGTGAAATCCAGGAGCCATGCATGTCGGAGAAGGTCGCGGTCATCGGAATGGGGCAGATGGGATCGGGGATGGCGGGACGCCTCAAGGAGTCCGGCCTCGATGTCGTCGGCTATGATCTCAGTGCCGATCAGCGCGCCCGCCTTGCCAGGGACGGCTTCCAGATGGCGTCGAGCATCGCCGAAGCGCTCGCCGGGCGGACCCTGGTCCTGACCAGCCTGCCCGATCCGAAAGCCGTGACGGAAGCATGGCTCGGCGCCGACGGGATCGTTGCCCACGCCGCCAAGGGTACGCTGTGCATCGAACTCAGCACCATCGACCCGCAGACGATGCGACAGGTCGCCGAGGCCGCCACCGCCCGCGGGCTGGCGGTGGTCGATTGCCCGGTCAGCGGCAGCCCCAACGAGGCGCGCAGCGGCAAGCTGATCCTGATCGCCGGCGGCGAGAAGGCCGAGGTGACCCGCGCCGAACCGATCCTCAAGCTGCTCGGCAACGACTGGAAATACACCGGCGCCGTCGGAACGGCGAAGGTCGTCAAGATCGTCAACAACATGATGTCGATGGGCAACGTGCTGGTCGCGGCCGAGGCGTTCGCACTCGGCGTCGCCGCCGGGGTCGAGCCGGAGAAGCTCTACGACGTCCTGTCGGTGAGCGGCGGCCGTTCGCATCACTTCACCAAGCGCTTCCCGAACGCGATCAAGGGCGATTTCTCTCCGGGATTCAAGATGGAGCTTGGCGAGAAGGATCTGGCGCTCGCGGTCGAACTCGGGCGGACGACCCGCATGCCCACGCCCTCCGCTTCCGCGACGCGCGAACTCTATGCGCTGGCGCTGGCCGAAGGATTTCGCGGCCAGGACATCGTCTCGCTGCTGGCGATGTATCAGAACTGGGCAAAGCCCAAATGAAAGCCGTTGTGGTCGAGAATTACGATTCCATCGACAACATCCGGCTGAAAGACGTTCCCCTGCCGGAAATATCCGCCGGTCAGGTCCGTGTCAGGATTGCGGCCGCAAGCGTCGGCTTCGTCGATGGCCTGAAGGTGCAGGGATTGTATCAAACCAGGGATCCGCTTCCCTTTACGCCTGGAACGGAATTCGCCGGCGTCGTCGATGCGGCGGCGGCCGATGTCGCGGGATTGGCGCCGGGGACACCGGTCATGGGCATGGCGCGATCGGGCGGGCTGGCGGAATATATCACCGTCCCGGCGGCGGCGCTCGAGGCGATGCCGGACGGCATCGCGCCGGAAGTCGCGGCCTCCTTCCGCGCCAACTACCTCACCTCGCTCTATGCGCTGCGCGAGCGCGCTGCGCTGCGCGCGGGCGAATATCTCTTGGTACTGGGCGCTGCCGGCGGCGTCGGGATCGCCGCGGTTCAGCTCGGCAAACTGCTCGGCGCCCGCGTCATTGCCGCGGCCTCGACCGAGGAGAAACGAAACTTCGCGACCCGCTTCGGCGCCGACGCGACGGTGGATTATACGCAATCCGATTGGCGCGATAAGCTCAAGACACTCACCGATGGGCACGGCGCCGATGTGATCTTCGATCCCGTTGGCGGCGAGGTCTCGCTGCAGGCATTCCGCTCGATCGCCTGGAACGGGCGTCATCTGGTGGTCGGCTTTGCCGCCGGCAGTATCCCTGCGCTGCCGTTCAATCTGCCGCTGCTGAAGGGCGGCGCGCTGCTGGGCGTCGACCTCGCCCAGATTCCCCGCCGCGAGCCCGAGGCGCACCGGCGTGTGATGGCCCAATTGCTGACGTGGCTCACGGAAAAGAAACTCGAGCCGGTGGTCGGCAAGGTTTTCGCATTGGAGGATTTTCGCGACGCCTTCAGGACCATGCAGAATCGCGCGGCGCTGGGAAAGATGGTCGTCAGGGTCGGTTAGCTGCAACGCGGACGGGCTTCGTCAAGGAACAACAGATGCCAGATATTACCCAGGATAATGGCGAGCGGCGCCGCCCGATGCACAGGCGATCGGTCGAATGCCAGGGCTACCTGCGCCATGACGGGCTGTGGGAAGTCGAGGCGCGGCTCGTGGACACCAAGCCGTTTGCCCAGCACGACCGCTATCGCGGCGTGCTGCAACCCGGCGACCCCGTTCACGATATCACCTTGCGCCTTGCGATCGACGACCGCATGACCATTGTCGAAGCCGAGACCACCATGCGTGCGACGCCCTATCCCACCTGTATCGAAGTCGAGCCGATACTGCAGCGTCTGATCGGCGAGCGCATCGGCAAGGGATGGCGCGAACTGGTGCGGCAGAAGATCGGCCGGCTCGAGACCTGCACACATCTCGCAGAGTTGCTCGGCCCGGCGGTAACGGCGCTGTTTCAGACCATGTCCTACGGCAAGTCGCCGGAGCACCGTGACTCCATGGACGATCAGCGCAGCGCCGGCGAGCGGCCGTTCTTCATCGGCGGCTGCCACTCCTGGCGAACCGACGGACCCATCGTCGCCGAAATGTTTCCGCAATTTGCGACCAGGCCTGCCGCCGACGATTGAGCGCAGCGAGCCGCATTCGAGCTAGCGAGCCGCCTCGAACCCGGCGAGGGCAGCGGTCAAATTGGTCCCGAGAATCTCCGACAGATATCCGCCTTCCTGGACGAAGACCGTTGGAAGCCCCAGCCGCGCGATCGCCGCGCCGATGCGGCGGAATCCGTCGGTGGTCACGGCGAGACCCGCGAGAGGGTCATGCTCCGACGCATCGAGGCCGAGTGCCACGACCAAAGCCCCCGGCGCAAAGGCGCGGATCGTCGTCTCCGCTACGCCGAGCGCCTGCACATAGCCGTCATCCCCGGTGCCGATCGGCAGCGGAAGGTTGAGATTGGCGCCAAGGCCCTGCCCGGCGCCGCGCTCGTGGGCATACCCCCAGACGAACGGGTTGAAGAAGGTTGGATCGGCATGGATCGAAACGGTGAGAACGTCGGGCCGTTCGTAGAAAATGCCTTGCGTTCCGTTGCCGTGATGGACATCGACGTCGAGGATCGCCACGCGCTCATGCCTCAGCCGCAGATGGGCCGCCGCGACCGCACTGTTGTTGAGAAAACAAAAGCCGCTGGCGAGATCGCGATAGGCGTGATGACCGGGAGGACGACAGAGCGCGTAAGTCGCGTCCTCGCCGTCCAGCACGAGTTGAGCCGCCGTCGTCGCCACATCCGTGGCGGCGCAAGCCGCAGCCCAGGTGCCGGGGCCGATCGGACAGGACGTATCGATCGTATGCCAGCCGAGACGGCCGACAATGTGGGTCGGGTACGTCGCGGCATTGCGGACCGGATGCATGTTGGCGATCATCTCGGGACCTGAATCCCCAAGTGCCGTCCAGGCGTCCCATGCCTCGGCGAGAAAACCGAGATACTCGGGACTGTGCACCCTTGCCCGTGGCCCCTGCCCGAAAATGCTGGGCTCGACCAGAGCGTGATGGCCCGCCTTGAGCCCCGCGAGCAGCCGATCGGCGCGTTCGGGTTGCTCGGTGGTTCGCTTGACGACGCCGCGAACCAGAAAGAATTGCGGGTCATGGCTTCGATGCAGTTCGGTGTAGACGGCCTTCACACGGATGCTCCCATGGCTGGAACCAGAATCCTAATGCGCGCCAGCGTCGCACTACAAGACTTCCGAGTCAGCCCCTGAGATCAACCGAAACGATTGTCGTATCGTGTCATGGCGAGCTCAGCCGCATCGATCTCGGGCTTGCGGCCCGACAGCAGATCCGCGAGCACCCGCCCCGAGCCACACGCCATGGTCCAGCCGAGCGTACCATGACCGGTGTTGAGATGCAGGTTGGCATAACGAGTCGAGCCGATCACAGGCGGACCGTCGGGTGTCATCGGCCGCAATCCGCTCCAGAATGTGGCTTCGGCCGGATTGCCGCCGCGCGGGAACAGGTCGGTCAGCGAATGATCGAGCGTCGCCCGTCGCGCCGCGTGCAGCGCGTCGGAATAGCCCGACACTTCGGCGGTGCCGCCGACGCGGATGCGATCGCCGAGCCGCGTGATCGCCACCTTGTAGCTTTCATCCATCACCGTCGACACCGGCGCGGCATCGAGATCGGCAATCGGCACGGTGATCGAGTAGCCCTTGACCGGATAGACCGGGATCGAAATGCCGAGCGGCCCGAGCAGCCGCGGCGACCAGCTGCCGAGCGCGACCACATAGGCTTCGGCCCGCAACACGCCCGTGCTGGTCGCGACACCGGTGACCCCGGAAGCGTCCGCCGTCAACCGTTCGATCGTGGTCCCAAGGCGGAACCGGACGCCGAGCCTTTCCGCATGAACGGCGAGCGCCCTGGTGAACATATGGCAGTCGCCGGTCTCGTCCTGCGGCAGCCGCAGGCCGCCGGCGATTTTTCGCTTCACCGCCGCCAGCGCAGGCTCCGCACCGACACAGCCGTCGCGATCGAGCAGCTCGAACGGCACGCCATACTGCTTCAGCACGGCGATATCCGCAGCCGAGCCATCGAGCTGGGCCTGGGTGCGGAACAGCTGAAGCGTGCCGCGGCTGCGCTCGTCATACTTGATCGCGGTCTCCGCGCGCAACGCGCGCAGGCAATCGCGGCTGTATTCGGCGAGCGGGATCATGCGGCTCTTGTTGACCGCATACCGCGCCGAAGTGCAGTTGCGGAGCATCTTGGCGAGCCACACCCACATCGCCGGATCGAGCCTGGGCCGTATCACCAGCGGACCATGCTTCATCAGCAGCCACTTGATCGCCTTGACCGGCACGCCGGGACCGGCCCAAGGCGACGCGTAGCCGGGCGACACCTCGCCGGCATTGGCAAAGCTGGTCTCGAGCCCGGGCTCCGCCTGGCGGTCGACTACCGTGACCTCGTGCCCGGCAATAGCGAGATAATAGGCCGAGGTCACGCCGATGACGCCGCCGCCGAGAACCAGCACCTTCACGATCGTCCATGCTCCTGCCGCGGCCGCCGCTCCATCGCTACGAAAATATCCGATGCGGTCAAGAGCTTTGCAAACTTCAGGCCACGCGCTTCAATGCGTCGCCGAGCATCGCCACAATGCCGTCGATGTGGCTGCGCTCGACGATCAGCGGCGGCGACAGCGCGAGGGCGTCGCCGGAGTTGCGAAGCACGAGGCCGTGGTTGAAGCAGTCGACCATCACGTCATAACCGCGTGCGCCGGCCGCATCCGGCCGCGACGACAGCTCGATACCCGCGACAAGACCAATGGCGCGGATGTCGATCACGTTCGGCAGGCCGCGCAGCGAATGCATGGCGTCCTGCCAGTAGTCGGTGAGCGCGGCACCGCGCGTGAGCAAGCCCTCTTTCTGGTAGATCTCCAGCGTCGCGACACCGTCGTGAAATTTGCGGCTCCCACTTTGCTCTGGTTGCCAGGCGAGGTCGAGGGCGATCTCAAGGTGGAGGCCGGAGCGCAAGGGTTCTTCGTCGCGGTTTCGGAAGATTTGCTGACGCGAACCGTGGCCGGCAGCCCCGAGGCTCTGCACCTGCGGCGCACCACCGATCGCCTGGTGATGTTGAGCGGCGCGCAGATCGATGGCGCACTCGGCGCGATCACGAACTCCTGCACCATGCTGGTGCGGGAGCTGCGCGTGCCGCAATGCGGCAGCATGACGATGATCGCATCCCACGTGCTGCAGCTTTGCCTGCATTTGTGGCGTTCGGCCGTCTCGGACGAATCCGGCAGCAAGAATACGCTGCCGCGGCGACGGACCGCGGCTGGTGGGAAATTTCCTGCAGCTGGTCGAACTGCATTACCGCGACGGCTGGCCTATCTCGCGCTATGCGGCAGCGCTGGGGGTCACCGAGGACTATCATGCGGCCAGATTGGATACAATATCCAATCCTCGGATTCGCGGTGAACGCGACCCCGATAAGCCATGCAACCTGATTCAGGCCGGGCCGGGAATGCTTGGCCACACAACCGTTGGATCGAATCTTGAGCCCTACACGCAATCGCAAGCAGCCGCTGTCCCGCCGCACCACCTCGACGACGGCGGCGGACGAGATTCGAAAGAAGATATTCGACGGCGAACTCAGGGACGGTCAGCCGATCCGGCAGGACGTTCTGGCGGCCGAATTCGGCATCAGCCGAACGCCCATTCGCGAGGCCCTGGTTCAGCTCGAGGCCGAAGATCTCGTCCGCAGCGAACCTCACAACGGCGCGGTGGTCGCCGGACTTTTCCCACCTGAAATAGAGGAAACCTTCGAGTTGCGCGAATTGCTCGAACCGGTGCTTCTGAAGACATCGGCTCCGCGCCTCACCGAAGAGGATTTCGCGGAGTTGGCGAGCATTCTGAAGGAATATTCCGGAGAGTTGCGGACGCGGAACGTGCGGCGCTGGGGAGAACTCAATACGGCGTTTCATGCCACGCTTTATGCCCGCGCCGACCGCCCGCAAACGCAAGCCATGGTGGCTCGCCTGCTGAATTCATCGAATCGCTATACGCGCCTGCAACTCGTCATGACCAAAGGCCTCCGGCGCGGAGGCCGAGCACGCCTTGATCGTGGATTACTGCCGCAAGGGCCAATTCGACCAGGGTTGATCTGCTGCGCGCCCACATCCACCACGTCAAGACGGAATTGATGCGCTACGTGACAAAGACGAGCAAGCCGAAAGCCGGCGTTGCCGGGAAATGAGCAATTCGCCATACAGGTTGGAGAAGGAGACGACCAGGGATATCATGGTGATAACAAACGGCGATGCGTTCAAGCATCTCTCTATTGGAGAACAATCTGATGACCCTGCCCTTTTCCAACGCGCGCACCGGCGGCAAGATCCTGGTCGATCAGCTCCTGATCCACGGCGCCGACATGGCTTTCTGCGTACCGGGCGAGAGCTATCTGGAAGTGCTGGATGCGCTGTTCGACGTGCGCGACCGCTTCAAGCTCGTCAACGCCCGCCACGAGGCCGGCGCCGCCAACATGGCCGAGGCCTACGGCAAGCTGACCGGCAAGCCCGGAATCTGCATGGTGACGCGCGGTCCGGGCGCCTGCCATGCGGCGGTCGGCGTCCACACCGCGTTCCAGGATTCGACGCCGATGATCCTGCTGATCGGCCAGGTCGGCCGCGACATGATGGATCGCGAAGCATTTCAGGAAATCGATTACCGCCAGATGTTCGGCCCGGTCGCCAAATGGGCGGCGCAGATCGACGTGACGGCGCGGATTCCCGAATACATCGCGCGCGCCTTCCACATCGCGACCTCGGGCCGCCCGGGCCCGGTGGTGCTGGCGTTGCCGGAGGACATGCTGACCGAAGTGACGCAGTCCGGCGATGCGGTCTGCTATCAGCCGACGCAGCCGGCTCCCGTGCCGCAGGCCTTTGCGCAGATCCGCGAACTGCTCGAGGGAGCGAAGAAGCCGATGATCCTGGTCGGAGGTCCCGGCTGGAGCGACCGTGCCTGCGGCCAATTGCAGCGATTTGCCGAGGCCAACGGCATTCCGGTTGCGACCTCGTTCCGCCGCCAGGATATTTTGGACAACCGGTCGTCATGCTTCGCCGGCGATCTCGGCACGTCAGGGCCGCCCGCGCTGGTGCAGCGATTCAAGGAAGCCGACCTGCTGTTGGTGATCGGTGCGCGACTCGGCGAAATGACTACCCAAGGCTACACCATCCTTTCGGCGCCAAGGACCCGACCGAAACTGGTCCATGTCCACGCCGACGCCAACGAGCTCGGAAAGGTGTTCACGCCTGATATCGCGGTGCTGTCGTCATCCGACAATTTCATGGCAGGCCTCGCCGATTTCAGCAGGTTCGCTGCGGACCGCTGGAGCGCCTGGCGCAATTCCGCCCGCACCGATTATCTCAACGCTGTTGCAGCGCCCGATTGTACCCAGGCGCTGGATGTCGCCGCCGCGATGATTGAACTCGGCAAGCGGCTCGGCGACAATGCGATCGTCACGCTGGACGCCGGCAATCATACCGGCTGGCCGCAGCGCTTTCTGACCTATGCCCGGCCGGGCCGCCAGATCGGGCCCACCAACGGCGCGATGGGCTATTCGGTGCCGGCTGCCGTTGCGGCATCGCTGGTCCATCCGGATCGCGTGGTGATCGGCTGCGTCGGCGATGGCGGCTTCATGATGAGCGGACAGGAGATCTCGACCGCCGTGCAGCATGGCGGCAAGCCGATCATCCTGCTGTTCAACAACAACATGTACGGCACCATCCGCATGCACCAGGAGCGCGAGCACCCTTCCCGCGTGGTCGGAACCGACCTCGTCAATCCCGACTTCGTGGCGATGGCCAAGTCGATGGGTGCGCATGCCGAGCGCATTACCCGCACCGCGGATTTTGCGCCGGCGCTCGAGCGCGCCATCACGGCGGGGCGCCCGGCGCTGATCGAACTATGCACCGATCCGGAGCAGATTTCGACGCGCACCACCATTACCAAGCTGCGGGTGGCGGCCGAACAACGGTAAACAAGAACAGCGGCGAGCGAATAAGGTCAGGTCGGAAAATCGGCCTGCCTGACCTGAATCCGGTCCGCATGCAGCGACCAGTCGCAAAGCGACTGCGTTTCGCAGAATTTCTTCTTGGCGAGCTCCGTGGCGTGCCCCTCGTTCGAGGCGTCTACCTCCACGGTACACTGGCAGATTTCAGCCTGTCGGCCGTTCTCGCCGAGCACGTCCTTCATGAATCGAACGACAAATCGCGACATGGAACCTTCCTCTCGCGTCCGCAGCGCCAAACAGGCCTATATGAGTTTATCATACGGCTATCGTTTTGACCGACATCAAAAACGCGGCATCGGGCGCCGGGGGAGTCTACGCGCCGGCCGATGGCAGGCTGGCGGCTGCGATGGCGACGATCATGGCGAAGCGGCGTCCGATCCGGGACGGCGCAGAGCGCAGCAAGGAACCCAATTGTCGCATGTCGCCATTCCTTCCGCACCAGCTGGAACCTGCGTTCCGCGAACAGCGCTTGGAAAGAAAATGGCCGCGCCCCGGCGGCATGTCGAGGGCGCGGCGAAAATAGCAATGCAGCCATCGTCGGAGCGCCAGTTCCCGATGGATTCGTTGTCGCGATCGCGGCGGTGACGATGGAAATCTTCTCCGCGGAAATCCCGCTCGCGTTGGCTGATCCGCCGATCCGGGCCGTCAGCCCGGCGTAAACCCAAAAGCCCGCTCGAAACGCTTTGCATAGGCGGGCCATGCCTCGGGATTGATCAGGCGCGGCGGGCGCTTGCCGTCGAGCGCGTCGAGCATTTGCCCGGCGGCGATCCGGCCCATATTGGCACGCGCTTCCCGGGTCACCCCCGCGGTGTGCGGGCTCGCCAGCACGTTGTCGAACTGCAGCAGCGGATGGTCCGGCGGCGGCGGCTCCTTGGCCCAGACGTCGAGACCCGCGCCGGCGATGCGCTTGTCGCGCAGCGCCTCCAGCAGCGCCGCTTCATCATGAATGAAGCCCCTCGCCGTGGTGATAAAATAGGCATGCGGCTGCATCAACGCGAATTCGCGCGCGCCGATCATGCCGCGCGTATCCCTGGCGAGCGGACAATTGATCGAGACGTAGTCGGAAGCTCGTAGCAGGTCGTCGAGTTCGACCTTTTCGCCGCCGCGCGCAGCCATCTCGGTTGCCGAAAGGTAGGGGTCGTAGGCCAGCACCTTCATGCCGAGCAAACCCTTGCAGAGTTCGGCGATGCGGCGGCCGACATTGCCCAGCCCGACGATGCCGATGGTCTTGCCCTGCGCCTCGGTGCCGATCAGGGAATTGCGGTTCACATTGGGATCGCGCCGCAGCGCACGGTCGGCCTCGAGGATGCGCTTCGACAAGGTGAGCAGCATGCCGAGCGCGTGCTCGGCGACGGAATGGGCGTTGCCGCCGGATTGATTGACAACCAGCACACCCGCTGCCGTGCAGGCGTCGACGTCGACGGGATCGAAGCCGGCGCCGTTGCTGGAGACGATCAAGAGGTTCGGCGCGCGCCGCAGCAGATCGCCATCGGCGTGGAAATGCGGTGCGAGCTCGTCGCGTGCCGCGCCAATCTGATAGGCGTGCGCCGCGGCCAGGATCGGTGCGAAGATTCCCTCGGGACTTTCGTTCTCGAGCCGGTCGAGCCGCACGTCAGGCCGCGCCGCCAGCATGTCGGCATAGATCTGATGCGCCAGATATTTGACGTAGAACACGCGCTTGTTATTCACCGACATTGCTGATCGAGCCTTCAGTTGGGAAGCCATAGAGTTTTGCGGGATTGGCGACGAGGATACGTTGCTGCGCCGCCTGATCCGGCGTCCACCGTTGAAACAATTCGAACAGGTGCCCGGCATCCGGCATCTCACCCTCGACGCGGGGATGCGGCCAGTCGCCGCCCCATACCAGGCGTTCCGGATTGGCCCGCACCAGCGCTTCATGAAACGGCCGGGCGTCGGGATAGTCGGGCGCGTTGCGACTGATGCGATGGGCGCCCGACAGCTTGGCCCAGCACCAGCCCTCGCCGACCGCGCGCAGCAGGCTCTGGAAGCCGTCGGTCTGCGTGCCGGCGCGGGCGTCGGTGCGGCCCATGTGATCGATCACGACCGGCAGTCCGAGCGATTTCAGCACCGGTATGGTCTCCGGCAAATCCTTGACGTCGATCCAGAGCTGAAGATGCCAGCCGAGTTCGGCCATCACGGGCGCGAGCGTCTCGGCTGCCGACAGCGGCACGCCGCCGCGATAATGCAATTGCCCGTCGCGAAAGAAATGATTGAAGCGCAGCCCGCGGATTCCGATCCGGTTCCATTCGCGCAAATCATCCCGCGAAATATCGGCGTCGGCCACCGCGACGCCGCGCAGGCGGTCCGGCCGTCGCGTCAATGCGTCGAGCATCGCGGAATTGTCGCGGCCGTGCGCGCTTCCCTGCACCAGCACGCCGCGCGCAAATCCGATCGCGTCGAGCATGCCGAGATATTTTTCAAGCGGCGCATCCGGCGGCGTGTAGCTGCGGTCCTCGGCGTAGGCAAATCGGGCCGCCGGCCCGAACACATGGGCATGGGTATCGCAGGCGCCGGGCGGCGGCGGCACTTTCGGCCGGCTGACTTCGCGCGGCGGCAGGCAGGCAGGGATCGTCAAGGTCATTCGGCCTTCATCCCCGAAGCCTTGATGATCGGGTCCCACTTCTCGTAGTCGGCGCGGATCTTGGCATCGAACGCCTTGGGCGAGCCGCCGATCGGCGACGCTCCGAGCTTGGCGAGCCGCGCCTTCACCGGCTCGGTGTTCAACGCCGCGACGAAATCCTGCGACAGTTTTGTAACGAGATCGGCGGGCATGCCGGCCGGCCCGAGCAGACCCCACCAGACCTCCGTGTCGTAGCCCGGCACGGTTTCGGCCATGCCGGGCACATTGGGCAGCAGCGAAGCCCGCGAAGCGGTGGTGACCGCGAGCGCGCGCAGCGTGCCGGCCTCGAGCTGCGGAATCGATTCCGGGCCGTTGTTGAACGACATCGGAATTTGTCCGCCCAGGAGATCATTGATGGCGGGCGCGCCGCCCTTGTAGGGAACGGCATTGAGATCGATTTTGGCGAGGCTCTTCAGGAGTTCGCCGGCCAGGTGCGTCGATGTCCCGGTGCCCGCATGGGCGAAGGACAGGCTTCCCGGTTTCGCGCGCGCCTGCGCGATCATGTCGCCCAGCGTCTTGAACGGAGAATCGGCGCGCACCAGCAGAATGTTGGGCGACGAGGCCAGCAGCGAAATCGGAGTGAAGTCCTTGAACGTGTCGTAGGGAATCTTCGGGTACAGCAACGGATTGGTGGCGTGGCCGCTGGCGACGACGATCAGGGTGTAACCGTCCGGCGGGGAAGCGACGAGCGCCTGCGACGCCACCACCCCGCCCGCTCCCGGCCGGTTTTCAACGACGACGGACTGGCCCCATTGTTTCGAAACCACCTCGCCCAGCGTGCGTGCAAGAATGTCCACGCCGCCGCCAGCGGCGTACGGCACGTAAATACGCACGGGCTTGGACGGAAACGCCGACTGCGCCGATGCAGTCACACCCGCAATCAGCATCGCTGCTGCCACGACGGTCAAGCCTAGCCACCTGTCCATGGCACCCCTCCCGATATTCGTTATTTCTATTTCTCTTATCACACGCAAGCATAGCCCAGGTATCGCCAAAGACTTGCGATCCGGGCATGTTGACAATCTCTGAGATCGCGTCAAGTTTCGGCGCAACGACAGGACGGCCGCGATCACGTCGCGAACGAAAAATCGTCGCGAAACAAGGGATAATTCGATGGCGGCTGCCGAGATACAGACAGTA
>JAYSPJ010000752.1:0-3838 GCA_043722155.1 Bradyrhizobium sp. | reverse complement strand
GTGAACATGGCGAGGAAGAAGGCGCTGGCCGTACCGAAGGTGGTCGCGATCAGGAATGGCGGATTATTGAGCTCCGCGAACGGCGTCTTTGCCATGATTCCAAACAGCAGCGCCGGCAGCGAAACATAGAGCAGGAAGAAGTTCATCCACGCCAGCCCGTCCTCCGGCAGGGCCTTGGCCTTGCCACAGGCGAACCCGATGAAAATCAGCCCGAAATAGGGTAAGGCGAGATTGAGAATGTCGATCATCGGGATGGGTCTTTTTGAACCTGGTTGGCCCCGCTCGGCAGCCTGAACGGACCGGCGCGGCAAGGTTAATTCGGCTGTTTGCCTCTAGCATCGGCCACAATCATGGTCTATTCGACGAGACATGATAAAAGCGCGGACCGCCAAATTTCAGATCGGCCAGATCGTCCGACACCGGATCTTTTCGTTCCGGGGCGTGGTCTTCGATATCGATCCGGTCTTCAACAATACCGAGGAATGGTGGCTGTCGATCCCCGAGGAGGTCCGGCCCCACAAGGATCAGCCGTTCTATCATCTGCTCGCGGAGAATTCGGAATCCGAGTACGTCGCCTATGTTTCCGAGCAAAATCTGCTGCCCGACGATTCGGGCGAGCCGATCCGGCACTCGCAGGTCGCCGAGATCTTCGTGAAGGATAAGTCGGGCGGCTACCGCCCGCGCAATCCGTCGCTGAATTAGGCCAAACGCAACGGCATTCTCGTCATTGCGAGCAACAAAGCGGCCAAGCCATCCAGCTTGCCTTTCTACTTTATCGCTGCAGGAGTTGGATTGCGTCGCTTCGCTCGCAATGACGGCTTGAACAAAAAAGGCGCCCGATCCGGGCGCCTTTTGCTTGTTGACAGGATCGCCCTGCCCCTTACTTCGCAGCCGGATTGGCCGCGGGCGCGCCGGCGGGCGGATTGGCCTCGAGCTTCTTGCGTGCTTCCTCCGCGCGCTTCTGCAGCTCTTCCTGCAGCTTCTTTTGGGTTTCCTCGAACACCTTGGGGTCGGTCGGCGGGCCGTCATAGGCCTTGGCGAATTCGGCCAGCGGCAGCGGCAGCGTGAGCGGCGCGCCGTTGGAGTTGATCGCCTGCACCACCAGGTTCTGCCCCTTCTTCATGCTGGCAAGCAGTTCCGCGGTCACGTCGTAGTCCGACATGCAGCCATTGGCGAAGCAGATCACGTATTGGCTTTGCATCGGGGGGTTGGCGTCGACGATGACCCGGGTTCCGTGAACCAGCTGCATGCCCAGCGGGAGCGTGACGCGCAGGATCTTCTTCGGTTCGCCTTCGGGCTCGATGATGACGGCCGCGATGACGGGCTGGCCGGACTCGATACGGCCGTCCTTGCCGGTGAAGCAGACCTGCTTGGCGCCGGCGTCCTGGCCCTTCAGGCAGAACTTGGTCCAGGGCGCATAGATCAGCTGAACCTGCTGGTCGGCCGGCTGGGCACCCGCGGCGGGAGCTCCGGCCGGCGGCGCGGCGGGCTGGGCCGACGGAGCCGGGGCCGGCGCCTTTGGGGCGGCCTTGGGGGCCGCCTTGGGCGCGGCCTTGGGCGCGGCGGCAGGAGCGCCGGGCGCCGGGGCCGGCTGCTGAGCCTGCGCGCTGGCAGCCAGCAGCGAAGCGGACAGTGCGGTCGCCGCCAGCAGGGCGATAACTCGCCCACGCGGCCAGACCGGCGCGGCCAAGATACAGAAATTCATTGCGGAAAACCCTTTCTGAACGGGAAGCGGCAGAGACCGCTGCAGGCACCGACACCTAGCCGTTGGGCGGCTGTCTCTTTGCCAAATGAGGCGGATACGTGACAGGCCCTGCCGTCTTGGTCAATTGCCCGCCTTCAATACAGCGGCGGGCGAAAAGATCAATGCCGACAGGCATCTTTGCCACCTGCCGGGACCGGCTGTGGCGGCTATGGTAAAAGCCGCCTGTGAAAGATATCGAATCAAATCCGCGCGCCGCGTTACGAATTTCCCTGTGCTCGCGCGTTCGCGTCTCGGTCTGGGCTCTCCTCACTTTGGCTGGCGGTTTCTGGCTCGCGGTCGACACCTGCCGGGCAGCCGAAGCGCGCCATGCCATCGCGATGCACGGCGTCCCGGCCCTGCCGGCCGATTTCACCCATATGCCCTATGCCAATCCCGGGGCGTCGAAAGGCGGCCGGCTGGTGCAGGGCGTTCTCGGTACCTTCGACAGCCTCAATCCGCTGATCGTCAGGGGCCTCGCCGTGCAGCAGGTCAGGGGCTTTGTGGTCGAAAGCCTGATGGCGCGCGGCAATGACGAGGCCTTCACGCTTTACGGCCTGCTGGCCAGGCGCGTGGAAACCGACGACACCAGGAGCTATGTCACCTTCCACCTCGACTCCAAGGCCCGTTTCTCCGACGGCAGGCCGGTACTCGCCGAGGACGTGCTGTTTTCGTGGGCGCTGCTCCGCGACAAGGGGCGTCCCAATCATCGCCAGTACTATGCCAAGGTCGCAAAGGCTGAAAGCCCGGACCCGCTCACCGTGCGGTTCGACCTCACCGGCGCCAACGACCGCGAGCTGCCGCTGATCCTGGGCCTGATGCCGGTATTGCCGAAGCATGCCGTCGACGTCGCGACATTCGAAGAGACCTCGATGACGGCGCCCGTTGGTTCCGGCCCCTATCGCATAACCGCGGTCAAGCCCGGCGCCAGTGTCACGCTGACCCGCAATCCCGATTATTGGGGCCGCGAGCTGCCGGTCAATCGCGGCCTGTGGAATTTCGACGAGATCAGGCTGGATTTCTATCGCGAGGCCAACGGCGCGTTCGAAGCGTTCAAGCGCGGCCTCTACGATTTTCGCGTCGAGACCGAACCGCTGCGCTGGCACGACGGATATGATTTCGCGGCGGCCCGCAGCGGCGAGGTGATCCGCGACGCGATCAAGACCGGGATGCCGCAACCTTCCGAATTCCTGGTGTTCAACACACGGCGTCCGGTATTTTCAGATATCCGCGTGCGCCAGGCTTTGACGCTGCTGTTCGATTTCGAATGGATCAATCGCAATTACTTTTTCGGCCTCTATGCGCGTACGGCGAGCTTTTTCGCGGGATCGGTGCTGTCGGCCTACGGCCGCGCGGCGGACGATCGCGAGCGGGAACTGCTGAAACCCTTCGCGTCGCATATTCCACCCGATATTCTGGACGGCAGTTACCGTCTTCCCGTCACCGACGGTTCCGGCCGCGATCGCGCCGCGCTGCGCGGCGCGCTGGCGCTGTTGTCGGAAGCCGGCTACGAGCTCGACGGCGCGGTGCTGCGGCAGCGTTCGACCAGGGCCGCCCTCGCCTTCGAAATTCTGGTGACGACGCGCGATCAGGAGCGGATCGCGCTGGCCTGTCAGCGCGATCTGAAGCGCGCCGGCATCGAGGCGTCGGTGCGGGCGGTTGACGCCGTTCAGTTCGACCAGCGCCGTCTCGCCTTCGACTTCGACATGCTGCAGAACCGCTGGGATCAATCGCTGTCGCCCGGCAACGAGCAGTCGTTCTACTGGGGCAGCGAGGCCGCCGGAATTCAGGGCACGCGAAACTACATGGGCGCCAAAGACCCCGCCATCGACGCCCTGATCGCGGCATTGCTGGAGGCGCGCGAGCATACCGCTTTCGTCCCGGCGGTGCGGGCGCTGGACCGAACCCTGATGTCGGGCTTTTACGCAATTCCGCTGTTTAACGTTCAAGAACAATGGATCGCGCGCTGGAATCGGATAGAACGGCCACAGGCCACCGCGTTGACGGGGTATCTTCCGGAAACCTGGTGGCAGCGGCCCGACGTCCAACCGAAGTGATCCCGTGATCCAGACCAACGCATCGCCCACGCTCGACGGA
>JAYSPJ010000751.1:0-8369 GCA_043722155.1 Bradyrhizobium sp. | reverse complement strand
CGCTAGTCGTTGTGGGCGAGTGCGACCCGACGACTCCTGTAGCGGCATCCCGGCTGATCGCTCAAGCTATCAAAGGCGCGCGGCTGGAGATCGTTCCTGCCGCTTCGCATATTTCGACGTTGGAAGCGCCAAAAGCAGTCAACAAGCTTTTGCTAGAGTTTCTCGCGGAGTACTGAGGGTCGGTGAATGATGTGCACTCGGCATTCCGAGGCTAGCCGGGGCTATGACAACTATGATGGCGGATCGAACTCTCGCATAAGGGCGAGAATCGCATGATCTTCGCGCATAGTGCGCTGAAGGGACACTGTTAGCCCACGGCAAGAAGCTCGGGTTTTACTCGATGGTCGATGTGCTCGGCCTCAATGACATCAAGAGTAGGCATAGCTGAAACTCGAAACGGAATTGGAAAATGAGCGACCGTCTTCTCGTGCTCGTGCGTCATGGCCAGAGCGAATGGAATCTGAAGAATCTTTTCACCGGATGGAAAGATCCCGGCCTGACTGAAACGGGTGTTGCCGAGGCCAAGGAAGCCGGACGCAAGCTGAAGGCGCAGGAGTTGTCGTTCGACATCGGGTTTACCTCGGTGCTCCTGCGCGCGCAGCACACGCTTGATCTTATGCTGACCGAGTTGGGCCAGACCGGCCTACCGGCCAGGAAGCATCTGGCGCTCAACGAGCGCGACTATGGCGAACTGTCAGGCCTAAACAAGGACGACGCCCGCAAGAAATGGGGCGAGGAGCAGGTCCATGTCTGGCGACGCTCCTATGACGTGCCGCCGCCAGGAGGCGAAAGCCTGAAGGACACGCTAGCGCGCACGCTGCCTTACTACGTTCAGGAAATACTGCCATGCGTGCTGCGCGGCGAGCGCACGCTGGTTGCAGCACACGGCAACTCGCTGCGCGCGCTGATCATGGTGCTGGAGAGGCTGACGCCAGAAGCCATTTTGGCCCGCGAACTCGCGACCGGCGCACCGATCATCTATCGGCTCAATGCCGACGCCACCGTGGCGACGAAGCTCGATCTGGCGGCGTGATAGTAGCGGCCGAAATAGTTTCTCTCGACGCGACTGGCGCGGATACCGGGTTGGATCAACTGGTTGGGTACCGGTCGACTGTGTCGAGGGCGACGCGTCCGTCAGTTTAACGCAGCGGCGCCTTCGGGCGTTTTCTCCTTGAACTGCCGGGATCTCCACAGGGATCCTGGCCTTTTTCCGAAGCAAACCGCCGTACTTCGTTCGAGACATTTCAGGAGCGTAACTCTCTACTTCAACCAGGCAGTTCCGTTGCGGACCATTCCGATAACTGCGTCCCGCGGCGATCGCGTCGGAGACCAAAATGCATCGCATTTTTCAAACCTTCATCGACCGCCTCTCCGAGAGCACTGATGTTACCGAGCTTCGAGCCGGTATGGCGGACGCCGCAGCAGCGCTCGACCTGAACTGTTTTGCCTATCTCTCCATGCCGAACCAATCGAACACGGAACCGCGGCACATCACGACGTATCCACCGAGCTGGACCGCGCACTACCTGCGGAATCATTACGAACGTCTGGATCCGGTTATCGCCGAGGTGCTGGGCAGTCCCGAACCCTTCGACTGGGGTTTGGAAGTGAGGCAGAGAAAACTGTCGAAGGCGCAGCAGCAGCTCTTTGACGAGGCAGCCAGCTTTGGCATCCGTTGCGGTTTCACTGTTCCCATTCATGATGGTCGCGGGCCCATCGCCGCCGTCACGTTTGCAGCAGACGAGCAACACGCCGCCGCCTTTCACCGTCGTATTGAAGAGCACGGGCGCGTGCTCCAGCTCATGGCGATGTATTTTCACGCGCATGCCCGCCGCACGCTTATTCCCGATCGCGTCGTCGATGCATAGCGTTGTCGCCGCGCGAGTTCCAATGCCTCGAATGGGCCGCCCAAGGAAAGTCCGCCTGGGAGATGGGACGAATTCTCGGCATTTCACGTCGCACGGCAGCTTTCCATCTGGACAATGCCAAAGCAAAACTTGGCGTTCGCTCGATCTGCCAGGCAGTCGCGTTGCTGATCGCCTCCAGATCTCCGATGCAGTGATCCATCGCTTCGAGGACAACCCTGTGCATCTGCACAGGATGTGCGCGCGCGCCAATTCGCCTTCAATGCCGAAAGTGCAGCAGAGGAGGCGACCATGATACAGCTGATTACAAGTGAGCACTACGGTAACTTTATTGACGACATTGCGGAGATGCACCGCCTGCGGTGCCGCGTATTCAAGGAACGGCTCGGTTGGGAGGTTCAGGTCAGCGGCGATATGGAGATCGACGAGTTCGACGCGCTTCATCCCGCCTACCTTCTGCAGCGGTCAAGCGATGGACGTATTCAGGGCTGCGTGCGCCTCCATCCAACGGTCGGCCCCACCATGCTACGCGACGCTTTCCCCGTTCTGTTAGACGGAGCATCCGCTCCTGCTAGCTCAACCATCTGGGAGAGCAGCCGCTTCGCTCTCGACGTTCCCACTGCCGCGCCGAAGGCGGCTCACGGCGTCGCTATCGCTACTTACGAGCTTTTCGCGGGCATGATTGAGTTCGGCCTGTCGCGGAAACTCACCGAAATCGTGACCGTCACCGATGCCCGGATGGAACGGATCCTGCGCCGTGTGGGATGGCCGTTGCAGCGGATTGGTCAACCTCGTGCACTTGGCAACACCTTGGCGGTAGCTGGCCTTGTAGGAATTTCGGTTGAGAGCTTGACGCGCATTCGCAGCGCGGGCGGCCTTCAGGGTCCGGTGCTCTGGGCGCCGGTCGCGCTCGCAGCATAAGACGACGGCAACAACGACCTTCACGACTTCGCGGCAAGTTGCTCTCCGGAAGCGCGCAACCTGAATCTATGGAAGAGCTCGAGTGGTGGTAGATGGTCGATAATAGCAAATCTCGGTATCCGCATCTTCGTAGCCCAACATCGGCTGTCGATCTGCAGCATCTGCGTTATGCCGTAGCGGCTGCTGATCACGGCAGCTTTCGACGGGCGGCCGAGGTATTGAACCTTCGGCAATCCACGCTGAGCCGCCGTATCCGGCAGCTTGAGCACTCGATTGGTATGGTCGTGTTCGAACGATCGAGCGGCGGCGTGCGGGCAACATCGGCGGGGCACGACTTTCTTCGCACGGCACGTTCGCTCCTCGAGCAAATGGATTCGCTGGTGACGAGCGCGCACCACATCGGTCGTGGTGAGGCGGGCCGACTGGCGATCGGCTTCTATACCTCGCTTTCAGCCGGGAACCTGCGCGCAACGCTCGTTGACTACCAGAAGCGCTTTTTTAAAGTAGACGTTTCCATGAAAGAGAGTTCGCGGTTGCATCTGGTAACCGCACTTCGCAACGGCGTGATCGATATCGCGATTGTCACGGGAGAGATGCCTTTGCTCGACAGTAAAGGCATGCCGCTTTGGAGCGAGCGCACTTTGGTTGCCTTGTCGGAAGGTCATCCATTGGCCAACCGCGACATTGTTTATTGGACCGACCTTCGAAGTGAAACCGTTCTACTCGGCCAATATGATCCAGGACGCGAGCTCGAGGATCTCTTGACATCAAAACTTGTCTCACCGGAAGAACGGCCAAAGATTAAGCGCCATGACGTCAGTCGCGGGATCATCAAGAGCCTGGTAAGCGCCGGCTTTGGCGTCAGTCTCGTGACCGAATCCGACATTGGCGCGACTTTCTCCGGTCTGATTTACCGCGAGCTTCGCGATGGCGCCGGACCGAGCCGAATTGGTTATTCGGGACATTGGAGAGAGGACAACGACAATCCAGCGCTGGCAGGTTTCCTGAAACTTCTGGGGGAGCGTTATCCGTTGCCGGCGGATGGGGTCTGATTCACCCGACGCGCTTTCGCAAACGCTCGATCCGTTGCCATGAATCGCGCCAGCATTGGCGCGATCAGTTTTGAGGGCTCAGCGATTGATTGTACGGATTCCCGCGCTAACGCCTCAGAGTAAGCGACCAGATCGCGATGGACACTTGCCGGCAATTCAACGGTGAGCTTTACCGGCTTGTCGTCGGCTAGGGCACCAAGTTTCAGCTTGGACATGTCAGGTTCCTCAGCCTTTGTAGGGTTCGATCACCAGGTCGCGATTGACGATCACGCGCACCGGAAATCCAGGCCGGATAGTCAGCGTCGGCTGGATGTTCAGATTGCGCCGCACCACCTGTTGCCCGGTCTGGTTGGCGCTATCGCTGGCGCCGCGCCTGAGCGCGCGGATGATGTCGCTGTCCTGACTGCTTGAGCCAAGCTCGGTGCCGACACCTAGCAAGGTCGAGAGCGCCGCGGCCTTGAACAGCGCACCCCAATGATTGTCAACTTCATCCTGAAGCCCCGCATATCCCGCTGTGTCAACGCCCTGTTGGCGCTCGAGCACGATGGAACGGCCATTCGGCATAATGAGGCGGGTCCACACCAGCAATACCCGTGACTGACCGAATGCGACCTGGCTGTCATAAACTCCGATCAATCGCGAACCCTGCGGAATTAGTAGCGATTTGCCGGTCGGACTGTCATAGACGTTCTCGGTGACCTGGGCGGTGATCTGGCCGGGCAAGTCAGAGCGGATACCCGTGATGAGAGATGCAGAAATGATACTTCCCGCCTGTACCACATAAGTTGATGCCGGCGCGGCAATCCGATCGGGGCTAGTGGTACGGCGATCGACCGGTGCGTTGACGAAGGCAAGCTTGCGGTCCTGCCCGTTCTGGGCGAAGGCGTCGTCGGTTGACGGTTGGGTTGGCAGGTTTGGCCCTGCCGTGGAGGCGTCGCCCACAACGTGCGGTGCCGTGGGCGGAGGCAGTTCCCGGATATTGGTCGAGGCGAACAGCCGGCTGAGCCGTGCCGCCTCTCCCTCCTGACTCACGCGTTGCTGTTCGGCATCGACCTGAAGCGGAGCTGTGGATGGCGCATTTTGCGAGTTCAGAATCGGCCGACCGAGGTCACCCGGCAAAGGCGGCCCGAGTTGCGGTGCCTGCCGTGGCACGCCCGCATAATCGCGTGGCAGGCCGGTGACGCCGTCGGCGACATTGCGACGATCGGTGGTGTAAAGCTCTTCAGGCGCGGCTGTGCGAGACCGGTTGTTTTGCAACGCCCATAATACCGCGCCGGATATGGCAATTAGTCCAATCGCCGCCCCTCCGGCCAACACCTTGCGGGAGAGCCTCGTGACGCGCGGCCGGTCCGCACGAAGGCGCATCGACGCGACAGGTTCCGCTTCATTGCGCTGTTCCGGTCGAATCTCGTGTTCTGAATCGCTGCTCACCGCGCTCTCCCGTCGGTGCGGCTGATGCGGACGGTCTGCTGATGCTCACCGCCGAGGCGGAGCTCCGCCGCGGCGAACAGCCGGTCTACGATGTAGTAGTTCTGCCGGACGCGATAGTTGACCAGCTGACCGTCACCTTCCGGCCCGATGACGAACAACGGCGGGGCTTCTCCCTGGGCGATGCCTTGGGGCATTTCGATATAGACTTTCGCGCCATCGTCGAACGCCGAGAGCGGGCGCCAAGGCGGGTTGTCGCCCTCGATGGCGTAGCGGAAACGTAACTTTGAGACGTCGATACCCGTCATGATCGGCGTGGCCGCGTCGGCACTGGTATTCTGGCGACGCAACGCGATGAGCTGATCCTGCGGATATTGCCAGGACACTGACGCCATGTACGTCTTCTCAGCGGAGCGAAGTTCCAGCAGATAAGTGCGCCGATCCGTGTTGATGACGAGATTCGAGACGAGGTCGGGCCGGGTTGGCTTGACCAGGATATGAATACGCTTGGTCGGGCCTGTGCCACTTTCGGTGTCGCCGATGATCCAGCGCACGGTATCCCCTGCAGCGACCGGCCCGGAGCCGACAAGCTGCTCGCCTTCCTGGAGAGCGACGTCGGTCACCTGCCCTGGTGCTGCATAGACTTGATACAAAGCGCCTGATGAGAACGGATAGACCTGCACCGCGTTGATGTAACCGTTGCGGGTCGGTTGCACTCGCGCGGCGGCGTTGGCCTTTTCGACGCGTTGGCGCGGATCGCCAGATTCCGGCCGGGAACGCGCTCCACGGACGGGCTTGAGTTGACCGGGCAGCGGCAAGGGCGTCGGCACTTCCACGATCTCGACCGGCTTTGGCGGATCGGTCTGCAATGCGGCCGGTTGTGCCTCGTTGTCGTAAGATATCTCTGGCGGCCTCAGGGGTGTGGTGCAGCCGGCGAGCGCGGAGACAGAAATGAGCAGAGCCGGCAGTCCGGTTTTACGAAAATACAATAAAAACTTCATTGCCCCAGCTCCTTCGACCAATTGATGGCGTTGACGTAGACCCCGAGGGGATTTTTGCGCAGCCGGTCAGCATCGCGCGGCGTGTTGATGACGATCGTGAGAATCGCGGTCCAGCGTTCAGTCGCGCTCAAGCTGCCGTTCTCGTACGCGCGCTGAACCCAGGCGACGCGGAATGAAGCTGGCGAAGCCCGGATGACGCTGGAAACTTCAACCGAGATCTGCAGCTTGGGGTATTTCGCGAAGGGATCGTTGACGCGAGCATAATCGTTGAGCGCCGCGGCGCCGCGATCGCTGGTGAAGTCGTAGGCGCGCAGCCAGTTCTGCCTGAGCACGATGGCGTCGGCCGGCAATCCTCTGATATCCTCGATGAAGCGCGCCAGGTGAAAGGCGATCTGCGGATCGGTCGGCTGATAATTGCTGTCGGCGGGAGCTATGACCTGCGCCTGGCCGAGTTGATCGACCTGCACCACCCATGGCGTGACGGTGCCGCGCAGCGATTGCCAGATGAGAGCGGACGCGAGGCCGCCAGATAACAGCAGACTGCCAAAGGCCATCAACCGCCAGTTTTTGGCCTGGACGCGGGCGGAGCCGATGCGATCGTCCCAGACTTGCGCCGCCTTCTGATAGGGCGTCTCGGGTTGGGGTGTGCGGCCGTAACGAACGGAGGAACGTTTAAACATCAGCATTTACCTTTAGAAGGACGTGCGGACGCCGCCGCGATCAGAAATGCGGAACCGAACAGTGCTCGCAATGGCGGAAGTCGTTCGTCTTGCGGTCGTGTGTGTCATGCGCGTCGTCCCTCGCGGGCAGCGCGCCAGACGACGCAGAGGCATTGTATTTCTCGGCAATCTCTGCAGCGGCGGCGTTGGACGGCGATACCCAGTCCGCGCACGTCGGCTAACACGTAGGCCAGATGGACGACGACCCGCGGTCGATCCGGCCGACCATCAATGTTGTCAGACGCAATGCCCTTGGGCTGCATGAGGCGATCGATCTCGACAATCCACATGACCTGACAGAGCAATCCAGACACCAGACTCGCCGAGACCAGCCACAAACCGAGCGCCGTTAGTCGCCGGTGCTTTGTTTGAACGGTCGCCGAACTGCCGTAGGCGTCCCGAACGGTACGGGATCGCTGCGAAAGCTTCTTGGGTCCTGGCGCAGCGCTCGCGAGAACGGATGAACGACCAGGCATCAGCGTTCACCTTCGCTGAGATTGACGGAAGCGCCACCGCCACCATGGTCACCGGAGCGAACGGCATGCGTCGCAGCGGATGCGCCATGGCTCATGGTCTGCGAGCGTTTCATGCGCTTTGCCCACGCCGGCGGTGAGCCGGATGAGACGGAGCCATCTGAGGAAGCGGCGTGTCCGGGATCGTTCGAGGTCCCCCGCCCCGTCGCGGCCGAACCGCCAGCGGAAGGACTACCTCCAGGATTGCCCGCCGCGCGCCGCAGTGGGCTTGCACCCGCGGAGCTGCCCGCTTGCGCGGCACCCGAAACCCCACTGGCGCGATAGGCGCTGGTCGCACCGCCGACAATTGAAGCGCCGCCCCGCGCGGCACCGGCGAGTGCTCCGCTTGCGGCGCCCGCAGCCATCCCGGCGCCTGCCGCTCCCGCGGCAACGACACCACCCGCCGCAAGGCCGGTACCGATTGCGGCGCCGGCGCCGAGTTGCGGTCCACCTGACACAATGCCGTTGGCAATGCCGGGCCCGAAGATGCCAAGGCCCAACAAAGAAAGTGCTGCGAGCACCAGCGCCATGGCGTCTTCGATGGTCGGCTGATTGCCACCGAACCCGGCAGTGAACTGAGAGAATAAAGTTGAGCCGATGCCGACGATGACGGCGAGCACCAGCACCTTGACGCCGGATGAGATGACGTTGCCGAGCACGCGCTCGGCGGCGAACGCAGTCTTGCCGAACAGACCGAACGGGATCAGCACGAAGCCCGCCAGCGTCGTCAGCTTGAACTCGATGATCGTGACGAACATCTGCACGGCGAGGATGAAGAAGGCGAGGATGACGAGCACCCAGGCGAACAGCAGCACGGCGATCGTCAGGAAATTGTCGAAGAAGGTGGTGAACCCCATCAGTTTCGCGACCT
>JAYSPJ010000750.1:0-9026 GCA_043722155.1 Bradyrhizobium sp. | reverse complement strand
GACCGAGCCAGCCCCCGCCACCGTTTCCTCGGTTGGACAGGGACCGCAAAATCCGCCGGCGCCGAGCCCGGCAACGCCGCTGATGCCGGAGCGATCGATGATGGCGCCGCCCGATGCCGCGGCCGGCAAACTGATCGAACCGGTGGTGCCGGCGAAGACCTTCAGCGCGTCGCCGATGCCGGACGTCGTCGCGGCAGTTGGCGTCGACGCGGAAGCGGAGGCGATCGCTCCCAAACTCCACCGAACCGAATTCGGCGTCGATATCGGCGGGGCCAATTCGGTCGGCGGCCTGCGCGCGCTGTGGCGCGGCCTCTTGAAATCGAAGTCGAATGCGTGGCTTTCGGCCTTGCGGCCCATCATCGTGGTGAAGGAAGGCACCGGCGGACTCGGCTTGCAGCTGCGGCTGGTCGCCGGACCGCTCGGCGACGCGGCGACGGCGGCGAAAATCTGCGCCACGCTGATCGGAAGCCAGCGTAGCTGCGAGACCACCGTCTTCGACGGCCAGCGCCTTTCGATGCAGGGCGATGAGCCGCCCGCCGCCGTCAAGCCGGCGCCGCGCAAGCGCAACAACGCCAAGCGGCCGGCGGCGGCGGTGGAAGAGCCGGCCAAGAAGCCGGAACCCTCGACGCTGTCGTCGCTGTTCGGAAGACGCGGCTAATAGGCCACCAACAACAGTGCTTTGAGGTCTATTTTTCATGCGTTTTCACCGATTCGGCCGGCTTGCCGCCGGCGCCGGGTTGTCCCGCCCCGAATTACCGACCATATTCGCCGAAATGGGTTGGTCGCATTCTCCTGCGGCCAGCCGGGTTCCACCTAGCCGGAAAATGCTCCAGTGAAAAAAAACCCGTTCCGGCTGACGCCCTACCAGGTGCAATGGCTGCTGGTGGTTGGCTTCGTTACCGTCGGCTATGCGCTCTATCTGCGCTATCTCGCGATCGAGTTTTCGACCGTGGCGCTGGCCTGCGATGCCGGCCTGCAGACCATGCTGTGCAAGACCCGGATCCTGGTGACGTCGCTGTTCCGCAATTCGGTGTTCGGAATCGTCGCGCTCATCATCGCGACGCTTCACCTGCTGCGGCCGTCGATCGTCCTGCTCACCGGCGGGCTGATCGCCGCCGGCTTTGGCATCGTGCTCTACAATATCGGCCTGTCGGGTCTGGCGATCGGCCTGCTTATTTTGGGATTTGCACGCCCCGCGCCCGCCACAGCGTAACGGCCAGCAGGAAATACACCGCGCAGGTCCACAACGACTGCCAGTTGTCCTTGCCTTCGTTGAATCCGGTGTAGAGCGCAGAGGCCGCCAGCACGCCGGCGAATACCGCCTCGGCGATCGGGCGCGCGCCCTCCTGCGGCCGGTTGAGCGCCATCAGCGTCCAGAATGGCAGCACCGCCATCGTCAGAGCGGCAAACGGAAAATCCTTGTAGCGCGGATCGAACACGAAGCCGAGTGCGGTCTCGGCACCGATCAGGGTGGTCACCACCAGCGCCGCCCCCAGCAGGAAGGTCAGCACGGATCGCGTCCGCTGATCGCGCGGCCCCAGCAGTTCCAGAAATGTCGGCAGCGCCCGTCCCGACATCAAGGCGTTGGCGCAGAGCATGGGCGACGCGATGCCCGCCGCCAGCAACGCGCCCCATTTGAGCCAGCCGCCGATCCCGTAACTTTCATAGGCCATCTTGTCGGCGGCGATGCCCAACAGGATGCCGGCGGCGGTGGCGGAGATGCCGACCGCGACCCAGGCCGCCGGCCGCGGCGTCCAGGGCCGGCGCCGCAGCGTCAGCCAGGCCGCGCCGAACACGAGGATGCACAAGCCCATGCCGCATCCCATCTGCAGTTTCCAGAACGGATAATTGCTGATGGCCTGGTTCGGCGGATATTTCACAGCGCGTTTGGCCGCGTCGATCAGCCCCCAATAGCCGCCGACGGTTCCCTCGAGCTGGCGTTTCCACGGCTGGTCGTAGGCTTCGATCAGATTGACGCGAAAGTTCTCGCGCTTTGCCAGCGTCAGAATTTCCGAGACGACCTTGGCTTGATTGGCGCGCGACGGCAACGCGCCTTCGCGCATCCGTCCAGCACTCGGCCAGCCGGTTTCGCCGATCAGGATTTCCTTGCCGGGAAACGCAACCGCCATCCGTTTGCGAATGGCGTCGACATGGGAGGCGGCGTGCCTGGCGCGGATCGGGAAATCTTCCCAATACGGCAGGATGTGGATGGTGACGAAGTCGACGGCGTCATAGACTTCCCGATTGCGCAGCCAGTATTCCCACACGTCGGCATAGGTAACGGGAATGCCGACGACCTGCGATTTGACCGAGCGGATGTGGGCCGCGAGGTCTGAGGAGGTCATCTCGCCGCGCAACAGCACCTCGTTGCCGACCACGACCGATGAGATGATGCCGGGATATTCCTTGGTCAGGCCCACCACGGTCGAAATCTGCGCGAGGTTCTTCAGCCGATTGCTGCCGAGCCAGATCCCCTGGATGACTTTCAGCCCCACCTTGGCGGCGAGCGCGGGAACCTGATCGAGGCCGTTCTCGGTCGAATAGGTCCGCACGCAGTCGGATATCTTGGCGAGTTGCGCCAGATCCCCGGCGATTTGTTCCGCAGCTATATGCGTGGTCGGCACCAGCGGCGTCTGATCGTCGCGGAACGGCGCGTAGGACACGCATTGCAGCTTGGCGTTGGGGTCGATCGGCGCGCGCGCCAAATTGACAGGCGTGGCCAGCCACCACCACGCCGCGGCAATCGCACTCAGGGATATCAGGAGAAGCGCCAGTGGCGTGCGAAGAGAAATCGGTTCCATCCTCCGGGCGAGGATCGTCGATTAGCTTGTCACCGGCCTCCTGCCAAGAGCAGGATCGTCGCAATCCAGCCCGTTCCCCGGCCGCGACTTTACCACAACGCGATAAAGTTGTGACTTTGCTGGACAAAATCCGAAATGTCCGTCATGGGAATCCAGCAGGGTCACCGCCGCATTGGGGGCCCATTTGGACGGCATCAAACCAGCGCGTCCGGGCTGGTCTCGGGACGCGCAACAAATCGGGGAATCCATGCGTCGACGGGTGCTTCAGTTTCAAAGTGCGGTTTTGCGCCATCTCGCCGTTCCCGGGCTTGCCGTCCTGATCGGTATCGGCGGCGCCTTCGCCCAAAGCGGCGATTCCCGCGCGCAGGACCCGTCGGCCAAGCCGGCGACGACAAATCCGGCCGACCTCGCCAAGGACAATCAGCGCAAGACCGACCAATTCCTGGAGGCCTCGCAGGCCATCAACGGCCCGGCCGGAAACCCGGAATGCGTCTGGCTGGGCCGCCGCGTGGTCCGCCTGATGTGGCTCGACGATCTCGACACCGCCTTTCGGCATCTCGACCTCTACGACCGTTTTGGCTGTCCCGGCGGGCATGTGCAGGCAACGTTCCGCTGCCTGACCCGTTTTGGCGGCGAGATCGATCCCAAGGTGGCCGACACCCTCAGCGGCCGGATTCATGCCTGCTGGATCAATCCGGCGGCACAACCCCAGACCGCCGCGGCTTCGCAACCGGCCGCTGCCGCCGGCAGCGCCGCGCCGCCGACCCCCGCTGCGGCGGCTCCGCCTGCCCCCGCCGCCACTCCGACGCCGGCCGCCAAATAATCCCGATCGCCGGAACCATCCGAAATTTTCACGGCTTGGATTGTTCGCGCCCTCAAAACGCCACGGCGTCATAAGAGTTGTTAAATCGCGTGGCAGAGATATGCTCGGTTTGCCGCTGACTTGGTCGGATCTCGGGGACGGATCCGCTGCCCTGCCATATTGGCCCCATCATATGGTTTAGTCGCGATGCGCGCCGTGGTCGCCGTTCTCTTGTGTGTGACTGCCGCTCACGCCGCCCTGTGGGGCGTCCTGCGCGAAAAGCAGCAGGCTCCCGACTTCAGGGGCAAACTGCCCAGCGTGTCCTACGCGCCGTTCGAGGGCAGCGGGCATCCCGACGTCGACAACATTCCCAGCACCGAAAAAATCCGCGCCGACCTCAAGACGCTGGCGCCTCTGACGCGGGCGATCCGGCTTTACTCCTCGACCGGCGGCGTCGAACTGGTGCCGCCGATCGCCGCGGAATTCGGCTTGAAGGTCACGCTCGGCGCTTGGATCGACAAGAACAGCGAGCGTAACGAGCGCGAGATCCAGGCCGCCATCAGCCTCGCCAAGCGCAACAGCAATGTGAACGGCATCGTTGTCGGCAACGAGACGATCTTTCGCGGCGAGCAGAAGGTCGAAGACCTGATCGAGCTCATCAAGCAGGTCAAAAAATCGGTCAATGTCCCTGTTACGACAGGTGAAATCTGGAATATCTGGCGCGACAATCCGGAACTGGCGTCGTCCGTCGACTTCATCGCCGCGCACGTGCTGCCATATTGGGAAAACTTCACCGACAAGCAGGCGGTGGACCAGGCGGTGTACCTCTACCAGCTGCTGCGCGAAAAATTTCCCGGCAAGCGGATCGTGATCGCCGAATTCGGCTGGCCGAGCGCCGGCTACAACCTGAAGAACGCCGAGCCCGGCACCTTCGAGCAGGCCGCGGTGCTGCGCAACTTCGTGACCCGCGCCGAAGCCATCGGCATGGAATACAACATCGTCGAAGCGATCGATCAGCCCTGGAAGTTCTTCGAAGGCGGCGTCGGGCCCTATTGGGGCATCCTCAACGCGGCCCGCGAACCGAAATTCGCCTGGACCGGGCCGATCGTGAACGAGAACTACTGGAAGCTTGCGGCCATCGCCGTTCTGGTCGGCATCTTGCTGTCGCTGCCGATTGTACGCCTCACCAGCCCCACGATCATGCAATCGCTGGTGCTGTCGTCGGCGGCGGCTGGCGTCGGAACCTGGGCCGCCACCGTGTTCGCCTACTGGGAAGGCCACTACTTCGTTTTCGGTTCGGCCTTCGCCCTGACGCTGGGACTGATCCTGCTGGTTCCGCTGGTGCTGATCGCGATGGCGCGGATCGAGGAAATCGCCGCCATCGCCTTCGGCCACAAACCGCGCCGGCTGATCGTCAAGGGTGCGGCGCTGGCGCCGGCCACCATGGGCGACAGCGTCACCTTCCCCAAGGTCTCGATCCACGTCCCCGCCTATTTCGAGCCGGTCGACATGCTCAAGCAGACGCTCGATGCGGTGGCCCGGCTGGACTATCCGAATTTCGAATGCGTCGTCATCATCAACAACACGCCCGATCCGGAATTCTGGCAGCCGATCCAGGATCACTGCCGTGCGCTGGGCGAGCGTTTCGTGTTTATCAACGCCGAGAAGGTCGAGGGCTTCAAGGCCGGTGCGCTCCGCATCGCCATGGAGCGCACCGCCGTCGACGCCGAGATCATCGGCATCATCGACGCCGACTATGTCGTGCAGCCGGACTGGCTGAAGGATCTGGTGCCGGTGTTCGCCGATCCCCGCGTCGGCCTGGTGCAGGCGCCGCAGGACCATCGCGACGGCGACACCTCGCTGATGCACTACATCATGAACGGCGAGTATGCCGGCTTCTTCGATATCGGCATGGTCCAGCGCAACGAGGTCAACGCCATCATCGTTCACGGCACCATGTGCCTGATCCGGCGCGCGGCGATGGACATGGCCGGCGGCTGGGCCGGCGACACCATCTGCGAGGACACCGATCTCGGCCTCGCCATCATCGAGCACGGCTGGCTCACGCATTACACCAACCACCGCTACGGCCACGGCCTGCTGCCGGACACCTACGAGGCCTTCAAGAAGCAGCGCCACCGCTGGGCCTATGGCGGCTTCCAGATCGTCAAGAAGCACTGGCGGCGGTTTCTACCCGGCGCCAGCCGGCTGTCGCCGGACCAGCGCCGCGAATTCGCGCTGGGCTGGCTGAACTGGCTCGGCGCCGAAAGCCTCGGCGTGCTGGTCGCGATCCTCAATTTGATCTGGGTGCCGATCGTCGCCTTCGCCGGCATCGCCGTTCCCGACAAGATCCTGACGCTGCCGATCGCCGCCGCCTTCGTCGTCTCATTGCTGCATTTCATGATCCTGTACCGGCTGCGGGTGCCGGTGAAATGGGGGCAGATGCTGGGCGCCATGGTCGCCGCTATGTCGGTGCAATGGACCGTCTCGCGCGCGGTCGCCAACGGCCTGATCACCGAACACCTGCCGTTCGCGCGCACCTCCAAGGGCGGCCTGTCCCGGATGTCGATCGAGTTCCAGGCGTTCTGGGAAGCCGTGATCGGCGTGCTGCTGCTGATCGGCGCCGCGGTGCTGGTCGTCACCAACAGCCAGAAGGAAGTCCGCGAAATCTATATCTTCGCCGCGGTGCTGGTGCTGGAAAGCCTGCCGTTCCTGTCGGCGGTCGCGATCGCGATTCTCGAGAGTTCGCGGATCAACTCGTTCACGTTCTGGCGCAATACCGGCGTCCGCAGCGCCGAATTGATCGGGCTGCGCCCGGTGACGATGCCGACGGTGGTCGGGAGTTCGCAACCGGTAGCCTCAGAGGTTCGTCGCGAGGCCAGTTGACCGCGACGCTTGTTTTCCACAGTCCCCTGCCCGGGTGAAGACTTGCCGCTAACGGCCGGTACCGCCTCGGAAATCCGCGCCGTCCCCAACCCGGCCTTGGCGCCTCGCCGCGCTATTGACCCGCACCAAGCCGCCCCCTACACAGCGCGGCAAGTGAGCGCGTAGCTCAGGTGGTAGAGCACGTGACTTTTAATCATGGGGTCGAGGGTTCGAGTCCCTCCGCGCTCACCAAAACTCCTAATAAATCAATTAGTTACATAAGCGGCTCAGAATATCTACTGGCAGGGGTAGCTGTCGGGGTAGCAAAAATTGCTATGAAAAAGGGACCGGGGCGCAGTGGCCTCGATCCCCGGCTGTGAATATCATTTGGCTTAAGCGCTAAGGTCGACTTCGCCACCCTCGACCGGCCATCCGCCAAAGGTGCTATATTTCAAATCGGCGGTTCGGTTGAACTTGGTCTGGTCCATCATCCTATCGAAGCTGCCGAGGTCTTGCTCTCGGTCCTCGTCGTTGCCCTTACATTCGGCGTTAATCCCGCAAAGGCTCGGCTCGTCATCGGCACCGATTTCGGGCTCGTCGGCCTCTTCGTCGTCGCAGTCGTCCAACTCAGCATCTACCTCAGGGGGTTCCAATAGGTTGCCCTGCCGCCACGCCTTGGATTGATCCACCATCCGATCGAATGAGCCTAGGGACGGTTCAAGCTCCGCTTCGTCGCCCTCGTCGTCCGGCTCCCGCTCCATATGGTTTTCGGTGCTGTCGAGCCAGTCTATGAGACGCTCGATTTCCGCTCTAGCGGCCTTGCGGAGTCGCCCTATGGCCTGGAACGCTTCCTCGGGGGTGACGGGCGTCGGTAAATAGAGCGAATCCTGGGGCTTCTCAGGGGATTCTAGAGGGTTGTTTGCAGACGTGTTTGTGGGTGGCGTGCTATGCACGCTGTCAGCCTGGGTCATTTTGATTGTGTCCTTCGTGGCTCGGGTTAGAGCCGGGGCGGAAGTTAGCGCTTCCCCTCGGCTTGCAATTACTGTAAAACCCAAATTATGAAGAAGTCAATACCGGTAAAACCGAAAAGAGGGCGGCCAGCTACAGGACGTGACCCCTTCGTGGGCGTTCGTCTGCCGCCTTCCTTAATTGACGAGATAGAGAACTGGTCGGCCAAATATGACGCCGCGACCCGCTCCGAAGCCATCCGCCGGCTTGTAGAGCTGGGGCTGAAGGCGAAGGGCAAGTAAATGGCCGGACCAACTGCGGTACGGAGTGTTACGGTTACGATTGACGGCGTGACGCACAAAGGGACCTATTACGTCCAAGGCTCCGTCGTGCACGTGCAGTATCATGCGGGCGCCAAAGCGACACAGGTTGGCGGATCGCCAGCGGGGTCGATTGCTAAATTGTTGCTATCAGAGTTGGTGCGCGAACAGTGATGAATGCCGTCGAGGCCAATGCGGGGTTCATCATCAACTGTAAAGTCGTTTACAGTTGCTTCCCTTCGAGCTTTGCCGACCGGTCGCGCCGGAAGTCACCTGTAACAGATGTTACACCTGACACAGTGATTGGCAAAGACGGCAAGCCATATCCGGCGCGCCGTATGCCGGTTCGTCGCGATGTCGAGGATGACGGGGCGCGGTCGAACACACATCAGGCAATCCCTTGGTTCTGGTATTCAATGTGGCGGTTAAAGTTGGTGGCAATGCTGTGCGGCACGGGTGAGCCGTTAGGCTCCGAGAAGCACAACGCCACCGCGTCCCCCTCATCAGGACTTGGAACGCCACGGCGCCGCATGTCATCTTTCGATTCCAGCAATAGCTTTCCGTCCGAGGTGAACTTGTAGCCGATGCTGGTCAGGTCGCCCTGCAGGCTGGTGCTGTCGGGAATGGACACCAAACCGGCCAAAGCATCCCGCAGATTGACGTACAACTCAGCGCGCCGGTTTGCCGGGCCTCCAGCGGGCTTGCCATTCTCATCAAGCGGCGGCGGTTCGGTTGGCTTGCCGCCGAAATTCACGGCATTGACCACGCTGCCGTAGCCCTGCTCCTTTAGCCGGTCATAGACCCCGACACCCAGGCCGCCGACGTCTATGTTCACCTTGTCGGGCTTGTCGTCCCGAATGATCTTCGCAACCAGTCCGGCAACCTCCATTGTGTCGAGGCCGCGCCTGGACTCGATCTTGTAGACGCTCGAACCCCTGCGCCACGCAATCGCGGTGCGATCAGCACCCTTGCCGGCGGGGTCGACGCCGAGGATCAGATACCCCTTCGGCGCGATATCCCGCTTTCGAGCCTTCAAGACGAGATCGGCTGGAATATAGCTGTCGAAGTCGGCCGCGATAAAAGCCTCTTCCGCTGTCAGGGGATATTCCTGGCAGAACAGCTCTTCCGAGCTTAGCTGCGATATTTTGTTGCGGCGCCAGCAAATCTGCCCAGCGTCGAGGCCGTGCAGCTCGACTAGAGCGGTTTCCACTTGAAATGGGTCACTACGCGTATCCGGCATGTCGAAAGTAGTTAGCGCACTGCTCGGGTGCAAATGTTTTGATAAGCTTT